>JACPGA010000064.1 GCA_016182705.1 Deltaproteobacteria bacterium | reverse complement strand
CTATGTTGCCGACGCCAAGGATGCCGAGCGTCTTGCCGGTTATCTCGGTGCCCTCGTACTTTTTCTTCTCCCACTCGCCGCGCCTCATGGAGGCTGTGGCCTGGGGTATCTTCCTTGCAAGCGCCATCATCATCGATACCGCGTGCTCGGCGGTGGTTATGGTGTTGCCGCCGGGCGTGTTCATGACGACTATGCCCTTCTTGGTGGCCGCCACGGTGTCGACATTGTCGACTCCGGTTCCGGCCCTGCCGATGACCTTGAGGTTCTCCGCCGCTTCGATTATCTCGGCGGTGGCCTTGGTGGCGCTCCTTACGACGAGCCCGTGGTAGTCTTTTATTTTGGCCTTGAGCTCATCGGGCTTCAGGCCGGTTATTACGTCTACGTCGATCCCCGGGGTTTCCTTCAGGATCTCGACGGCCTTTGAAGACATGCTGTCAGCTATGAGTACCTTCATTATTTATATCCCTCTAAGAGAATTTGCTGGGCAGCGGCGACACCCGCGCCGAACGCAACCTTGTGGCCATGCTTCGCAAGGGCCATCTCAACGGAGGCTATGGCGATGATGATATCCCAGGTGTCGAAGTAGCCGAGGTGCGCGACCCTTATTATCTTGCCCTTCAGGTGGTCCTGGCCGCCTGCCATGGTGATGCCCATCTCGTCGCGCAGGTACTTCACGAGCTTGCCGCCTTCAACGCCTTCGGGTACGAAGATACCGGTTGCGGCGTTGGACGGGCTCTCAGGGGCAAGAAGCTTCAAACCGAGGGCCGAAGCCGCCGCCCTTGTGGCCCTGGCGAGCCTGTCGTGCCTCTTAAAGGTGTTCTCGAGCCCCTCTTCCTTTATCATGAGAAGGGCCTGCCTGAGGCCGATTATAAGGGATACCGCCGGGGTGTAGGCAGAGGTGTTGTCCTTGAGGTTCTTCCTCTCCTTCTTGAAATCAAAATAGAATCTGGGTATCTTCGCGGTCTCCTGGAACTTCCACGCCTTCTCGGAAAGGGCCACGAAGGCAAGACCGGGAGGAAGCATGAAGGCCTTCTGCGAGCCGGAGACCATGACGTCAATGCCCCAGTCGTCCATCGGCAGGTCGAACACGCCGACGCCGGTGATGCCGTCTACTATAAGAAGGGTGTTCCTGTCCTTTGTGAGGCCAGCCAATTCCTTTATCGGGTGGGCGACGCAGGTTGATGTCTCGGAGGCCTGCACCATCACGGCCTTTATGTTCGGGTTCTCGTCGAGGGCCTTCTTAACTACGGCCGGATCGACAGCCTTGCCCCATTCTACCGTTATCCAGTGAGCCTTGAGGCCGTAGGCCTCAGATATCTTGCCCCACCTTTCGCCGAACTTCCCGCCATTTATTACGATTACTTCATCTCCGGGGGAGAACAGGTTCGTTATCGAGCCCTCCATCGCGCCGGTGCCTGAAGCGGCCAGCATGAGAACATCCTGCTTTGTCTGGAAAACATACTTCAGGAGTTCCGCGGTCTCCCTGAAGATCTCCGAGAACTGCGGGGTCCTGTGGTGCATCATGGGCTGAGCCATTGCCAGAAGCGCCGACTCAGGTACAGGCGTAGGGCCCGGTGCTAAAAGATATCTCTTTTTCATAACGAAGACTCCTCCGGTTTGTTTAAAATTATCTGCATTTAAAAAAAACAAGATTGCGGGACTAAGGATGGGCAGGTGCGGGTCAGGGTGTTAAGAAAGAGCCGCTTCAACTCGATAAAACAATCTATCCCATCGATTTTATTGAACTTTTTGCGATAACGACCCTCTCAAAAAAAAGACCGCCTGAGCTTTATTGCACTCCTCCGGAGAGGAATGCGCAAGCCCAGACGGTCGACATATATAATCCCCCGCTCCCCGGTGGTAACCCACCTTGATTCCGTCAGTTACGGAGAATGCACGCTCTTTTGTGACGCCTATATTAGTCTTTTAAGCCGGATTTGTCAAGGGGGAAAGTTGGAGGGGGGACAGCGCTGAATGGGCTGGCCCAGCCCCTTTTCCAAAAAACCTTTTGCGCGCTGCCGCGCTTTTTCTGTTTACCCGGCTCGCTCGCTTTCCGCCTCCTGCCTCCGAGCAGGCCCGCTTACCTTCCCCGCCCCCTTCGGGGGCATCCCTACCGCCCCGCCTGCTCGCCCTTCCCCCAACCCTATGCTTCGCTACGCCGGGTAAAACGTGTTTGGTTTTAAAGACAATACTGTCTTGTTATGTTTTGTCTTACACATACCCCGTAACAGGGCGGAGCGAGCCTGAGGGAGGAAGGGCGAATCTCGCCGAGGCTGCAGGAGCGTAGCGACCTCAGGGGCGAGATTCGCGGATGGGGGAGACAGAAAGCGAGTGGAGCCCTGTTACAAAAAGCGGCGACAGCCGTGTTACATGGCTTTTTGTAATGAGCAGAACCTGGATGCTTGCCGATATCACTTGAGCGTCTTCATGAACTCTATGACCGCTTTTATCTCCTCGTCGTTCATGGGTGAAGGCGGCATCACAGGCTGGAAGCCCACGACGACATCGGCGTTCGGCTCGTGCTCTGATTTGATTATGTATGCCTCATCGACCGTGACCTCGCGCTCCTTCCCGTTCGTCGTGACCTTTTCCTTCTTCCCGAAGAGCCCTTTCCAGGTCGGGCCTATGAGATCCGAGCCATCTATGGAATGGCATGCGCTGCATCCCTTTGACTGGTAGAGTTCTTTACCCTTCTCGGCCCCGGAGACGGCGGCCCCCTTCTCCTTTGCCGCAACTGGCGCTACCCCTATTTCTTTTTTGCCCGTGAGCCACGAGTTGAAATCGCTCTGACCGACGACTATCGCTTTGGTTATCATGGCAGAATGGCCCGTGCCGCAGTACTCGGCGCAGAACAGGTCAAAGGTTCCTGTCTCGTCTGGCGTAAACCAGAGGTCTTT
>JACPGA010000066.1 GCA_016182705.1 Deltaproteobacteria bacterium | reverse complement strand
CGGCGAGATTCGCCCTACCTCCCCCAGGCTCGCTCCGCCCTGTTACGGGGTATGTGTTAAAGACAATTACCAAAACAAATCTCTTCTTTTTTTGTCCTTAAACCAAGCACGGTTTACCCGGCGTAGCGAAGCATAAGGTTGGGGGAGGGACGAGCAGGCGGGGCGGTAGGGATGCCCCCGGAGGGGGTTGAGGAAGGTAAGCGGGCCTGCTCGGAGGCAGGAGGCAGAAAGCGAGCGAGCCGGGTAAACAAAAAAGCGCGGCAGCGCGCAAAAGGCTTTTTTGTAAAAGGCACCCTCGGAGAAAATGTTTTGTTGTGTTTCGTTTGGTGATTCAACCTGCACACTCCCAAACAACCCTGAACAAAAAAAAGGCAGGCTCCCATAGGAGCCTGCCTTTTAAATTGTGTTTTTCTTTGCCTACTTTTTTGCTGCCTGTCCCTTGCCTTCGAGGGCCTGGATATGCTCCTGGGCCTTTACCCACCATTTGCTGTGGGGCTGGGAAAGGCTCGCGAACTGCTTCCAGTTCTCGATAGCGCCTTTTTTATCGCCCTTGCTCTCGAGGGCGAGAGCAAGGCCGTAATAGCCGTTGGCAAGGTTGCTTTTCGGATTATATGTAATGACAGCTTCATACTCCTTTATGGCGTCGTCAAGCTGGCCTTTAAGGGAGTACTGAACGCCCTTGTCGAAGTGGTCCTTGGCCGGGTCCTCAGCGGGGGCCTGGACAGCCGTCTGTTCCTTGGCTTGTTCGTCGCTTTTTGAACAGCCGCAAGGAGCCGCGAGCATGAGGGCGGAAAATGCGATAAATGAAGCGGTTTTAAAAAGTCCTCTTCTTGTAAAAATTCCCGAGGTAGACATATTCCTCCTTATTGGCGGGACATATTTTCAGGATAGACTAACAAAAACTTCTCGAAAATGCAACTCCCAAACACAGGCCACATTGCCCCGAAAGAAAAAAGTTTTCACCCCTCCTGTTTTTTCATGTTATAAGGTAAAGTCATCCGACAAACATTTTTTTGCTTCCCGAATCCTTTTAAAAAACCCGGTGCCGCCAATGGGCGGATAAGGGGGGTCACTGATGGGAAACAGGTTTACTGAACTTACGAGAGCCGAAAGGCTCGAATTGCAGATCCTCGGCAAGCTTACCCTTGAAAAGAGCGCGGGGCCGGGTGAATCATTCCTCTGCAATACCCTGAACATCTCCACAAGCGGCGCGCTCGTCGAGACTGGCTCGATGATACCGATCGGCTCACTCCTCAAGTACTCGGTAAGCTTCCCCGGTTTTGAAAGGAACTTCGATATCATGGGCGAGGTCGTAAGGGGAGAGCGCAAAGGCAGTTCCGTAAAAAAGGACCGTTCCCAGCAGGCCGCCGAATCAGAGCCGAGAAAGCTCATCCGTTACGGGATAATGTTCCTTGACCTCAGGGAAGAGGACAGGAAGGCGATAGAGGGTTTCTTCATGCAGGCCCGCTTTGGCTCGGGCGGGCCCGGCGTCACGCCATCATAAATTCGCGAAGGAGGCGCTGTGAGCGCCGATAAAACCGGTTTTATTCCTTTTCATCTGGCCGCTGGCTCGGAAGTGCTTCTGGAAATAGAGGCCTTGAAGCTCCGCATAAAATGCCTCCTTGTGGGTTTTGAGACGGGCCAGTACATCATCATCAGGCTGTCCTCAAAAGACCTCATAGGCAACTTCAGGAGCGAGCAGGTAAAAAGCGGCAACCTGTTCGTCAGATATCTGTACCAGGGCGCGGTGTACGGGTTCAAGGCGGAGGTCCTTAACGTGGTTTCCACGCCCGCGAAGATATTTTTCCTCTCTTATCCGGCGAAGATAGAAGAGTACATCATGCGGGAGCGGGACAGGTTTGACTGCGTCCTTCCCGCAGGCACCATGCTGGACAACGAAATAATAGACATGGTCATAATTGACATAAGCGGCGAAGGATGCCAGTGCGTCATAAAAACGGCGACAGGTAAAAATGCCCTTTATAATCAAATGCAGGTAAACAAGATGCTGGATATAAGGGTTCAGTTCCCTGGCAAGGAAGGCACATACCGCCTGCCCGGAAGGATAAGGAACCTGAGCAAGGCGCAGGACCGGATCACTCTCGGAGTCAAGTTCGAGGGGCTTGCCGAAGCCGCTTCTGAAAGGATAAAAGAGTTCATTTCCCTGGTTACCTCCGCGAGGAGATGACTTCAGCCCTCAATTCATACCCCAACGGAAGAAATTGAAACCAGTCAAAGCCGCCTTCGTTTGCGACTCTTTTTACGCCGCTTTTCTCCCGGCGCCAGCCATTCCCTCAAGCCTGCTCACCCTGTCCTCGATCGGCGGATGGGTGGAAAAAAGCTTCGCGAAAGCCGCTCCGCTCAACGGGTTTACGATGAACAGGTGGGCCGTAGCCTGCCCGGCCTGGCGCATAGGCATGCGCCTGTTGAAGTACTCGAGTTTCCTGAGCGCGCTGGCAAGGCTCATAGGGTCAGCCAGAGTCGCCCCGCCCTGGTCAGCCCCGTACTCCCTTGAACGCGATACCGCGAGCTGGATGACAAGCGCGGCCAATGGCGCGACTATTACCATGATGAGAAGGGACAGCGGGTTTGCCCCTTGCCTGTCGTGCCTGCCCCCGCCGAACAGCGAGGCGAAGTAGGCCATGCGGGAGAGGTATGTTATCGCCCCGGCTATGGTGGCGGCGATAGTGGATATCAGTATGTCCCTGTGCCTTATATGCGACAGCTCGTGCGCCAGCACCCCTTCGAGCTCTTCCCTGTTGAGGAGTTTCAGAATCCCGCTCGTGGCGGCAACGGCGGCGTGCTCAGGATTTCTGCCCGTGGCAAAGGCGTTCGGGGTGTCCTGGTCTATTATGTAGACGGCTGGCATAGGCAGGCGAGCCCTCATCGAGAGATCGCGCAAAATGCCGTACAGCTCCGGTGAGTCTTTCTCGCTTACCCTTCTTGCCCCGTACATCTTCAGGACCAGCTTGTCGCTCCACCAGTACGCGCCGAAGTTCAAGACCCCGGCAAATACAAGGGCTATCAAGGCTCCCCCACTCCCTCCAATGAGATCGCCTAAAAAGGCAAGTAGTACCGTGAGGGCT
>JACPGA010000070.1 GCA_016182705.1 Deltaproteobacteria bacterium | reverse complement strand
TAGATGACGAGGTCAGGCTTGGGTATGCGGGTGTCGAGCAGGCGGTAGACCTGCTCGTAAAGGCACAGCTCGTTCTCGTCGAGGTTCAGGTAGGCGAATATCCTGTCCTTGGCGAAAAAATAATCTGACACTACTGAAGTGTTGAACAGCTCAGGCTGAAACATGTCCTTTTGCTGCTGGTAGCGGCTGAGGAGGAAGAAAAGCTGGGTCTGGAAGGCGTACTTTTTCATGTCGCCGTAGAACTTGGGCAAAAAAGCGTTCTCTTCGACCTCTTCCAGAAGGGTCTTGCCGCCAAGTTCCCTGGCAAGAAGCTCTGCCAGGCTCGACTTGCCCACGCCTATCGGGCCTTCTATCGCTATGTACCTTGATTTTTCCATTTTGAGGGGTTAGAGCACAAACAAATTATCTCAGGCAAGGCAAAAAGTCAAGGCAAGGTTCCGGGGTTTTTCATGGGATGCGCCTTGAGGTACAGGGCATGGGCCAACCGCGCGAATTCATTGAGGTCGAGGGTCTCTCCGCGCCTCACCGGGTCGACTCCCGCCTCTTGAAGCGCGGCGAGCGTATCCGCTTTTGCGAGCCCGAGCGCGGAAAGCGAGTTCGAGAGGGTCTTTCTCCTCGTGCCGAAGGCGGCCCGGACGACAGTCCTGAAGTATGATTCGTCATCCATTTTAATCTTCGGCTCTTCCAGCACGCGAAAGCTCACGACGCTTGAGTCGACCTTGGGTTTAGGCGAAAAAAGGTGCGCCGGAACGTCGAACTCCCTCTTCACGTCAGTAAAGGCCTGTGAAAGCACCGAGAGGTTCCCGTAGTCCCTGTTGCCGGGGCCTGCGGCTATCCTCACCGCGACCTCCTTCTGGAACATCAGAACCATTATGGAGAAGGCCGCCCGTTCGGTCAGGAGCTTGGAAAGTAAAGGGCCGGATATGTAATAGGGAAGGTTGGCCAGGAGCGCTATCAAATCCCTGTCGACTTCAACTGCAACAACGCGCGCCCCTGTATCCAGCAGCTCACGGGTGAGCATGCCTGTGCCGGGGCCTATCTCAAGCACGAGGTCGCCTTGTTTTACGCCAGCGGCCTCGACTATCTTTTTTATGATATTCCTGTCATTCAGGAAATGCTGGCCGAACTTCTTTTTAGCTCTCGGCGTCGCCATGCTCTTTTCACCGGCCACAGGTCAGAAGCCCTCCCAGGTAGGCTGGGCATTGAGGTCAGGCCCGGCCAGAAA
This sequence comes from Deltaproteobacteria bacterium, assembly GCA_016182705.1. GTDB lineage: Bacteria > Desulfobacterota > GWC2-55-46 > GWC2-55-46 > GWC2-55-46 > GWA2-54-12. Next base: position 2,413 of record JACPGA010000070.1, on the reverse strand, counting down.
ACCTCTTTCAAGCTGGCAAGTCCCAAGGGCCGCGACCATGGCGGCGTTGTCGGTGCAGTACTTCGGAGGCGGGATAAAGAGCTTCAAGCCTTCGGTGGAGGCCATCTGCTCAAGCCTTGCCCGGAATCTTGAATTCGAGGCGACCCCGCCTGCCACGACGAGATTTTTGACTCCGGTTTCTTTTGCGGCCCAGAGCCCCTTTGTAACGAGGGAGTCTACTACCGCCTCCTGAAAGCTCGCGGCGATGTTTTTCAGGCGCGCCTCATCAGGCGGCCCGTTAAGGCCCCTTACATGCGTAAGCACGGCTGTCTTCAACCCGCTGAAACTGAAATCAAGGTTGCCCTTGCCAAGAAGAGGCCTCGGGAAAGATATTGCGGCCGCGTCTCCCTCTTTCGCGAGCCTGTCGATGGCTGCCCCTCCGGGATAGCCGAGCCCTAAAAGCTTGGCGACTTTGTCAAAAGCCTCTCCAGCGGAGTCGTCGATGGTCTGGCCGAGTATCCTGTATTTCGTGTAGTCCTCGAAATATAAAAGCGTGGTGTGGCCGCCAGAGACAATGAGCGCGGCAAAGGGGAAAGACGGGGCCTCTTTCTCTTCGCCTTTTTCAACGAGAAACGCTGCGTACGGGTGAGACTCTATATGGTTGACGCCGGTAAGCGGAAGGCCTCTCACATATGAAAGGCTTTTGGCGAATGACAGGCCAATGAGGAGACAGCCCACGAGCCCCGGCCCCTGCGTGACCGCTATGGCATCGATGTCAGCGAGCGTGACCCCGGCCCTTTGGAGGGCTTCGTCCACGACCGGTACTATCGCTTCGATGTGGCTCCGGGATGCCAGCTCAGGTACGACCCCGCCATATCTGGCGTGTATCCTGTCCTGTGAAGATACGACTGACGAAAGGACTATGCGGCCGTTCTCAACGACTGCCGCTGCCGTGTCGTCGCATGACGATTCTATTCCGAGTACTATCATCCCTTTGCCACTGCCCTTACGGCCTTGAGAAATTCTTCTATATCCTGAGCAGTATTGAAATACCCCGGGCTTACCCTGGCCGCTCCGTCAGGGAAGGTGCCGGAGCACCTGTGCGCGTCAGGGGCGCAATGAGTGCCGCACCTTATCATTATCCCGGCCTCGTCATCGAGCCTGAGGCCCACTTCGCCCGGCTTTTTTCCGTCTATATTGAACGAGACAAGGGCCGCGCGCCGGGACGCATCAGCAGGCCCGATTATGCTTATGCCTTTCATCGAGGCAAAACCCTTCAAGACTGCGTCAATAAGGCCTTCTTCCTTTTCCCGGATTTTTTCGACCCTTTCATCCAGAAGAAATCTGACCCCGGCGCCGAGCCCGCCTATGCCGGGCGTGTTCATTGTGCCAGCTTCCAGAAGCTCCGGCATCTCAAGGGGGCTGCCGGCTTCTCCTGTGCCGCCGTCCACGAGCGGGACAACATCTATCCCTTCAGCCAGATATAAAAAGCCGGTGCCCTGCGGGCCGAAAAGCGCCTTGTGTCCGGTTGCCGCGAGTATATCCACCCCGAACGCCGTCACATCGAAAGGCATCGCTCCAATGGTCTGCGCGCCGTCGACCATGAACATGGCGTTCTTTGATCTGCAGACCTTTCCGATATCGCTCAAGTGTTGGATCGCTCCGAAAACGTTTGACGCGTGGGAGATACAGACCATTTTCGTGTTCTTTTTAATGGCGGCCTCTATGTCCCGGGGCCTTAAAAAGCCTTCTTTGTCAGGGGAGACTTTCGTGACCTCGACCCCGCCAGAGGCAAGCCTTGCCAGCGACTTTACGACGGAGTTGTGCTCGAAAGCCGATGTCACGACATGGTCGCCGGGCTTAAGTATCCCCTTGAGGCCTGTGTTTATGGCTTCGGTGGCGTTTTTTGTGAACGCTATCCTTCCCGAATCAGACGCGCCTATGAGAGAAGCGACTGACTCCCGGGCGTTGAAGATGACCCTTGCCGCTTCTATCGCCATTGTATGGCTGGAGCGTCCGGGGTTGCCGCCGATAGTACTGAGGACTTCGCTTATCCTGTCATGGACAATTGCGGGTTTTGGAAATGAAGTTGCGGCGTTATCGAGGTATATCATTTTTGTATTTTACGGTTTTATCCTGAATTGGCAAGAGTTGCCTGATTTTTTTTGGCTGTTTAATCCGGTTTTTTTCCATGGAGAGCTTCTTTAACCACCCTGCTGAAATCCGAGACCCTGTAAGGCTTGGCGATGACGCCAGAGAAACCGAACTTTTTGTATTCGGCCAGTATCATGTCCTTGGAATAGCCGCTCGAGACAATAGCCCTGACTTTGGGGTCGAGCTCCATCAGTTTTTTCATGGTCTCCTTGCCGCCCATGCCGCCGGGCACGGTAAGGTCGAGTATAACCAGGTCAAAGGGCCTGCCTTCGGCCATGGC
>JACPGA010000069.1 GCA_016182705.1 Deltaproteobacteria bacterium | reverse complement strand
TCAGCGCAAAGGAATCACTGCGGCTTTACCTGCTCACTAATCCTGGTGCGGCGGATCGACGCACCGCGCAAGACCGTATCTATGCGATAGATGCCGACATTATTGCGGCAACATCTCTAAGCGTTCCTGGCGGACTCGCAGGGTTCTGGCAAAGGAGCAGCATCAAAAATATGACCAATGGTGAATGGATAAAAGACGACCCTGATAGCGTTAGAGTCCCTGTCTATGAGATTCAAAAAGCCGGATCGGCCTATAGCATCAAATGCGTTTCGTGCGTTCCTGAAGAAGTGCAGACATACCTGATAAGCGCTGATGCGAATGCTATTCATTTTAAGAATCAAAAGCCGACTTATTACGAGGTTCATGAGTGTAGGTTGAACGGCGGTCAACTGAGTTGCATTTCTACTTTTGATGGAGTGCGGCAAGATGAGCGTTATTCCTTACGTAATGTTTGCGAAATTGTCGGAGGGCCGGGAATACTTGGTTACTTTGTACTCTGCAAATAAACGTTGAAAACGGGATAAGGCAGCATAATGTGGTCTGGGTAGAGCGAAGCGAAACCCGGAAAAGCCAAATAACCAGGTTTGCCCGGGGAAGCGACGACCGTCAGGCTATTTTAGAGGAGGACCAGAGGAGGGAAGGCTTATAGCAAAAATAAAGGGCGGCTACGCTGGGTTATCAAGCATAGTCGCCCCTGAAATATCTTTGGCTGGGGGACTAGGATTCGAACCTAGATAAACGAGTTCAGAGCCCGTTGTCCTGCCGTTAGACGATCCCCCATCAGCCGTTGGATAATCTAATATAATTAGATGACGAGGTCAAGTCAAGTAAATTCTGTTGACAATGCCTCTGTCGTTCTTGTATACTTTTAAGTCTTTATATTAGAAGAAGAAAAGAAGAAATGAAAATAAAACTCGACGAAATAACAGAAGCCGGACTCTCCCTCGATATAGTGGAGCAGGGAAGCGCCCTCAACGAGATAGCCGGGGGCTCTCTGGACTTCAGCTTTCTTTCCCCTGTGAAGGCTCACCTTGAGTTGTCAAGGCAGGGCAGGAGCTTTTTCATATCCGGGGAGATAAAGACCACCATACGCATGAGCTGCAGCAGGTGCACCAAAGAGTTCGATTACCCTTATGACGCGCCTTTCTCCTCTTATTACGAGAGAGCAGGCAAGAGCGCGGAGAGGGAAAGCGAACTCAGACCCGCTGACCTGGATGTGAACTTCATCGAGGGGGACGAGATCGACACCGCTGACCTCCTTCTCGGGCAGATAGCCCTGGAGCTTCCCATGCAGCCGCTTTGCGCTCCCGAGTGTAAGGGCCTTTGCCCCAAATGCGGGGCCGACCTGAACCTTGGCGACTGCGGTTGCGCCCGGGATACCGGCAAGGAATCGAAGTTTTCAAAGCTCAAGGATATCAAGATAAAATAGCCGCCCGGAAATTTGTTGTTGACGCCGGGGCCCATGATATATAAAGATAGTACCCTGACATTAAAAGAAGAGAGGTCTTAAGACAATGCCGAATCCAAAAAAGAGACATTCAAGCTGCAAGAGGGGACAGAGAAGGAGCCACGACGCCCTGACCGCCACCGGAGTTTCGACTTGCCCCCAGTGCGGCGAGCCCAAGCGCCCCCATTACGTCTGTCCGAGCTGCGGCACTTACAAGGGCAGGACGGTTATAAAGAAGGACGAGGCCATTTAAGTCCGTGCTTCCATTCCGCTCAGTTTACTACGGCCCTGCCGAGGATTCATCGCGCCTTGGCCGGGCCCTTTTTACAGTCACTTTTCCCATTATAGCCGGCCTGGTATGAAGATAGCTGTTGACGCAATGGGCGGTGACTACGCACCCGCGGTGGTTGTCGAAGGCGCGCTCTCAGCCGCGCGTGAACTGAACATCCCCATCATCCTTGTCGGTGACAGGGAGCGCATAGAGGCCGAGCTCGCCAAACACAAGGCCGCTAACCAGAACATCTCGATAGTCCATGCCTCCGAAGTGGTGGCCATGGACGAATCCCCCACGCAGGCCATAAGGAAGAAGAAGGACTCCTCTCTGAGGGTCTGCTTCGACCTCGTTAAAAGCGGGGCCGCCGATGCCGTCGTAAGCGCCGGCAACTCAGGGGCTGCAATGGCCGCCGGGATATTCCTCCTCAAGAAAATAAAAGGCGTCGAAAGGCCTGCAATAGCCGTAAGCGTGCCCACGATGAAAGACCAGGCGGTCATTCTGGACGTGGGCGGCAACGTCGACTGCAAGCCGTCGCACCTTTTCCAGTTCGCCATAATGGGCGAGGTCTACGCCAGGTGCGTGCTCGGAAAAGACCGCCCCAGGGTCGGCCTCCTTTCAAACGGCGAGGAGGAAGGCAAGGGCAACGAGCTCACCAGGGAAACCCACGCTCTTCTCAAGGAATCCTCCATAAATTATGTTGGCTACATCGAGGGCAGGGACATATACCGTGGCGAGATAGATGTCGTCGTCACGGACGGCTTTGTCGGAAACGTAGTATTGAAGCTCTCCGAAGGCCTCGTTGAGGCCTTTACCACGATGCTCAAGAATGAGATAATGGCCAGCGTCCCGGCGAAAATAGGCTACATGCTTTCCAAGGGCGCTTTCAAGAACCTCAAGAAAAAAATAGATTACGCCGAGTACGGCGGCGCGCCGCTGCTTGGAGTTGAAGGCAACTGCATAATAAGCCACGGAAGGTCGAACGCCCGTGCCATGCGCAACGCCATTTTGCGCGCGCACGAGTACGCGAAGAGCAAGGCAAACATACACCTCTCGGAAGAGATCGAAAAGAACAAAGACCTTGCTGGCCGCGAGGCCGCATCAGGGAGTTAACGCGAGATGTTGAGGTCAAGGGTATTGGGGACAGGCTCTTATGTCCCGGAAAAGGTCCTCACCAACGCTGAACTTGAAAGCATGGTGGAGACCTCTGATGATTGGATATCAAGCCGCACAGGCATCAGGGAGCGCAGGGTAGCCGTAGAAGAGTCGACCTCTGATATGGCCGCGAGGGCCGCGAAGGCCGCCCTTAAGGAATCCGGGGTGTCTCCCAAGGACATCGACCTCATCGTCGTCGGGACGGTCACCCCTGAGATGGCATTTCCTTCTACCGCGTGCGCTGTCCAGTCCCAGCTTGGAATAAGGGCAGGGGCCGCGGCTTTCGACGTTTCCGCGGCCTGTTCCGGTTTTCTCTACGCGCTCGACATAGCCGACAAATACATGAGGGCAGGGGGCGTGAAAAAAGCCCTTGTCATAGGCGTTGACAGGTTCTCACAGCTGCTCGACTGGAAAGACAGGAGCACCTGCGTGCTTTTCGGCGACGGCGCCGGGGCCGTAGTCCTGTCGGCTGAAAAAGGCCCAAAGGGCGTGCTTTCATGCCACATACACGCCGACGGCAGGCATTGGGACATGCTCTACGCGAAAAGCGGCCTGCAGCCGAGCCCCTTTGAGAAAAAGGAATCTGAGCCAGCCGTCCTCAAGATGAACGGCAACGAGACCTTCAAGATAGCCGTAAGGACAATGGGGCAGGCCATAAAAGAGGTGCTGGACGACACGGGCATAAAGCCGGAAGATATAGCCCTTCTCATACCGCATCAGGCCAATTTGAGGATCATAAACGCCATAAGGGAGAGGCTTGATCTCCCTGAAGACAGGGTCTTCACCAACCTTGACAAGTTCGGCAACACCTCCGCTGGCTCCATTCCGCTGGCCCTCGACGAGGCGGCACGGCAGGGCAGGGTCAAGGACGGCGACATAGTACTTTTCGTAGCATTCGGCGGCGGGCTTACATGGGCTTCAGCCGCAATTAAATGGTAAAAGGGGACGCTCTTACATGCTGAAAACGGCTTTTGTATTCCCCGGCCAGGGCTCGCAGTCAGTGGGCATGGCGAAAAGTTTTTACGATTCTTTTGATATCGCGAAGGCGGCCTTTGACGAGGCAAGCGGCGTTATGGGCCTTGATATGGCCAAGCTCTGCTTCGAAGGACCCGAAGACCTGCTTAACAGGACAGAATATACGCAGCCCGCGCTCCTTACGGCTGCTATCGCTACTCTTCGAGTCCTGTACGAGAAGACATCTTTCAGGCCGTCGTTCTTCGCTGGTCACAGCCTTGGCGAGTATACTGCATTGGTCGCCTCAGGCGCGCTTGATTTCAAAGAAGCGGTAAGGCTCGTGCACCTGCGTGGCGTATTCATGCAGGAGAGCGTTCCGGCAGGGGTTGGAAAGATGTGCGCAATAATAGGGCTCAGCCTTCCTGACGTGCAGGTCATCTGCGATTCGGCCTCGATTGATACGGCACAGG
>JACPGA010000040.1 GCA_016182705.1 Deltaproteobacteria bacterium | reverse complement strand
CACGTCAGGTACTCGACTGCCGGGGAATCGCACATCAAGAACGCGCAGCCCTTTGTCGTCGAGTACTCCAGGGGCGGCATCGCCGTCGCTCATAACGGAAACCTCGTCAACGCCGCGCTCCTCAGGGCCGAGTTCGAGGCCTACGGCTCCATATTCCAGTCATCGATGGACACCGAGATATTCGTCCACCTGATAGCGTCCAGCAAGGAAAATTCGCTCGTTGAAAGAATAATCGCGTCTCTGCGCAGGGTGAAGGGGTCGTACTCGCTCCTTTTCCTCACAGAGGACCTGATGATAGCCGCCAGGGACCCGCACGGCTTCAGGCCCCTTTCGCTGGCAAAGCTCAAGGGGTCGTGGGTCGTCGCCTCAGAGACCTGCGCCTTTGACCTCATCGAGGCCGACTATGTCAGGGAGATCGAACCCGGCGAAGTGGTCGTCATAGACAAGAACGGCGTGACATCGTACAAGCCCTTTGCCCCGGCGCCGTATACCCCGTGTGTTTTCGAGTTCATATATTTCGCGAGGCCCGATTCCAAGATATTCGGCGCGAACGTGTACGCCACAAGGAAGAGGCTCGGGGCCAGGCTTGCCGCCGAGCACCCGGTTGACGCGGATATCGTCATACCAGTTCCTGACTCCGGCGTCCCGGCCGCTATCGGCTATGCCGAGGCTTCGGGCATACCCTTTGAAAAGGGCATAGTGAGGAACCACTACGTCGGCAGGACCTTCATAGAGCCGAAAGACTCGATAAGGCACTTCGGCGTCAAGATAAAACTCAACGCGATAAGGGATATAATAAACGGCAAGAGAGTTGTAGTCATCGACGACTCTATCGTCAGGGGCACTACCAGCAGAAAGATAGTCAAGATGATACGCAGCGCCGGGGCCAAAGAGGTCCATATGCGCATAAGCTCCCCGCCGACCGTATGCCCGTGCTATTACGGCATTGACACGCCCAGGCGCGAAGAGCTCATCGCCGCTGCAAACAGCCTTGATTCCATAAACGAGTTCATCACCTCCGACACGCTCGGATACCTGAGCGTTGAGGGGCTTTACCAGGCGGTCACCGAGGCAGGCTCGAGTTTCTGTGACGCGTGCTTTACCGCGCGTATAGGGAAGCTGTCCCGCAGCTTGCCCTTTTCAAGTAGGGGCCAGTGCCCCTGAGCAAAAAACATTTACAGGAGGCTTGAAACGTGAGGAAGTTCGCAGCCATGTTCACGCTTTTACTCCCCCTTGCCCTTTCAGGCGGGGCCTTTGCCGAAAGCATGCCGCAGGATTCGTCGCCGCAGGATGACGACCTCGGGATAAGCGAGGAACTCAAGAAAGAAGGCGAGAAGAAAAAGGTAATTAAAAAAGAGGACCTGCCTCCCATAGATATGGTCTATGTAAAGGGCGGCTGCTTCATGATGGGAGACCAGACCGGCGATGGCGATGAAGATGAAAGGCCGGCGCACGAGGTCTGCCTGAACGATTACTATATCGCCAATACGGAAGTGACCCAGGAGCTTTTTGAAAAGGTCATGGGCTATATACCTGCCTGGAAGTACAACCCGAAGATGCCGAGGGACCCCAAAGCGCCCGTGAACTATGTCAGCTGGTCGATCGTCCAGGAATTCATCGGAAAGCTCAACGAGATAACGAAGGGTTATTACAGGCTCCCGACAGAGGCTGAATGGGAGTACGCGGCCAGAAGCGGCGGCAAGGACCAGATCTGGTCCGGGACAAACAACGAGGCTGAGCTCGGGAACTTCGCCTGGTATGAAGACAACGCCGATGAAATGATCGTGCCCGTGAAGGGGAAAAAACCCAATGCCCTTGGCCTGTACGACATGTCAGGCAATGTCTGGGAGTGGATGGAAGACTACTTTGATTTCGAATACTACCAGGTCAGCCCCAAAAGTAACCCGTTTGGCGCGGATTATTCCCTTTTCAGGGTCGTAAGGGGAGGGTCGGTTTTCGACCCGCCGAACAAGCTCCGCACGAATTACAGATACGGGCTTGAGCACAACAGGAGAAGCTTAAACGTCGGGTTCAGGCTGGCTGAATAAAAATTTCAGGGGGTCCGGCTGATGTTCAAAGAGGTTAAAGGAAATATCGCTGGAGGCAGGGGCCGCTTTGCGGCCCTGTGCCTCTTGTTTTTTTTGACTGTGTTCGCGTCAGGCTGCGGCTTCGTGTTGGGGCCTTCCGGCGGTGATTATTTCAAATCGCTGGACAAGTGGTCGAGGGGTGAGAAGATATACCAGGGGCTTGAGGCCCGCCTTTATATCAATGCCACCTACAAGACCGCGGATTTCAGGCGCGCCTACATAGAGCGCTACGCGGCGAGCTATGAGCTCGGGCCTGACCACGTAAAAGCCCTTTCCGAAAGGGAGACCGAGCAGGCCGAAGCCTATAACGAGTTCTTTTTCACGGCCTACACGCCAGATGAGGCGCTCAACGATTTCGAACGCGGTGAATCTGTATGGCAGCTCTATATTGAAGACTCCGTTGGAAACAGGGCGAGGCCCATCTCCATTACTACGATAGACGGCTCCGAGCCTGTCATAAGGGAGTTTTTCCCTTATTTCGACCTCTGGAGCAAAGCCTACTCAGTCAGGTTCCCCAAATACGCCGATACCGGCGGCGAGATAAACCCTGAAAAAGGCCCGGTCAAGCTCATAATAACCGGGGTCATGGGAAAGGGTGAACTTGAATGGCGTTCAGGGAAGTAGCTTCCGTATATCTTTCATCTATTTTTATTTTTCACTCTGATGCGCCGGTCCGCGTTTAACAGGAGCGCTTCCGCTCTCTGGTCCGGCTGGCGGGTCTTTCCGGCCATAGGCGCGGCTTCGGCTTTTATCGTTCTTTTCGCCTGGTGGCTGAGGCCGGGTTTTCTTACGGCAATGGACTTGAAGGCCGCGGACGCCATGTTCATGGCCAGGGGCGCAAGGACCGCGCCGGCAGAGGTGGTCATTGTCGCGGTTGACGAAAAGAGCGTCAACGAGCTTGGCCGTTGGCCATGGACGAGGACAACGCCAGCCGCCCTCATCTCGGCCCTCTCAGGGGCAAAGACGGTTGCCGTGGACATGGTCTTCTCCGAGCCGCAGGACCCTGTTTCAGACGCCGCCCTCTCTGAGGCGGCGGCCCGCGGAAATGTCGTACTCGGATATTTTTTCAGGGGCGACACCGCTGCCATACCTGATCCTTCCGCGCTTTCAGCTCTTCAATCATCCAGAATATCTCTTTTAAATATCGACAAAGCTGTTTCAGCCTTGTGGCCGGTTTTTCCTTCCGTGGAGACCAATACCGCCCTCATTGGCAGGGGGGCCGCTGGTTTCGGTG
>JACPGA010000068.1:2159-3130 GCA_016182705.1 Deltaproteobacteria bacterium | reverse complement strand
GCCCATGCCGAGCAGCACGATATCCTTGAACCCTGCGGCCTTGACCTCTTTGGCGAAGTCGGTTATCTCCTCTATGTGCTCGTCCATTATGTACGGAAGGGCCATCCAGCCCAGCGAGCCTTTTATCTGCCTTTTCTCCTCGAGGCCGGTTTTCCATAGGGTCGGGTCCTTTGCCCACAGCCTCTCGAGAAAGTTCTCTCCGCTGACCTCGTCGAGAGCTTCGGATATGGATGATTCAAAACCGTTGAAAGCGAACTTCACCATGAGGCCGGCTTTCTTCTCAAGGGATTCGCGCTTTTCAGCTATGGTCCTCAGAATGCCCTCGTACGACTCCACGAAAGATCTTATGCCTTCAACCTCGAGCCGCTCTGTTATTGCCCTGTAATCGATGCCAAGGTCAGCGAGGCCCTCGAAGTTTTTTTTCGCTCCTTCAATATCTTCGGCGTGGGCAGGGACGGCTTTGCCATGGTCGTAAAACGCGAGGAGCGTATGCAGCGGCATAGTATTTATTGTGCCGGAGTAAATGAGCTCGGTTATGTACTTTGTGTCGCTGTATTGCGGGTTTTTTACGCCGGTGGACGCCCACAGGAGCCTCTGCGGTTTCGCGCCGGAATCCTTGAGTTTCCTGAACCGGTCGGACGCATAGATTTCCTCATATTTCATCAATGCCTGCCTCGCGTTCGCCACGGCGACCTTGCCGAGAAGGCCCCGGAGCCTTGCCCTCTCATCATTGCTCTTTGCCCTTTCGATGCGCTCTTCGAGTATCCTGTCAAAGAGGGTGTCTATCCTGCTTACGAAAAAACTCGCGACGCTTACGACCGTATCGACGGGCATCCCGGCGGCGGCCCTGCGCTCCAGTCCCCTTATGTACGCCCAGGCGACCTCCTCATAGCGATAGACCGAGAAAAGGAGCGTTACGTTGATACCGCGCCCCTCGAAAGTGAGTTCCTCTATGGCCTTGAGCCCCTCGG
>JACPGA010000068.1:0-2111 GCA_016182705.1 Deltaproteobacteria bacterium | reverse complement strand
GCCAGAGTCCCTGGCGAGCCTCGGGTCTGCTTCGATGGAGACAAGGCCCTCCATACCGCCTGACTCCCTCCAGAGGACAGCGAAGGTATCAGCGGCGAGCCTTACGTCCCTTGCCATGAGCTTCCTGGATATCTCCTTGTCGCCAAGGCCGTCCTTCAGGAGCTTTAATATGTCCTCGTCGTACTCGGAAGTGCCTGCTATGGCGCGCTCGAAGGTAGTGGGGGTGGAGGTGATGCCGGAGACAGCGTACTCATCTGAAAAGCGCTTGAGCTCGCCGGAGGTAACTATCCCCTTTCTCAGGTTGTCGTGCCAGACGCTCTGGCCAAGCCGCTTCAGTTCAAGTAGGGGGTTCATAGGACTCCTGGTTGCCGTGGGGTCGAATTTTGGTTCAATAGGACGCGCAAATATTTATAAAGCCAGTGCGAAGAGCGATTTAACGGTATAGCAATTGTCTAACCGGGTTTACATGAAGGCGCGTTTGCTACGCTTCGCTCGCAATGACTTTTATTTATTTTATCAACTGTCAAATATTGAAGGGTGCTTTTGGAGCGGGTCGGGGGGGTCGCTCCAGGCATAACTTACCGGCAGGCCGCTTTGGCCCGGCCTGCCGATAAGTATAACAGAATATCAGATTCTATCAAGGAAGAGGCCCTTTTTCCTGTTCAGGAGGGCGAGGGCCTTTGCGGATACATTTTCAACGGTAAAGCCGTACTTCTCGAAAAGAGTCGTATGGGGAGCGGAAGCCCCGAACGTGCTTATGCCGAGCACGTCTCCGTCAAGCCCAGTGTACTTGTGCCAGCCGAGCGGGGAAGCCGCCTCTACCGCGCAGCTCGGCATATTGACCACCCTTGCCTTTACGCCTCTTTTCGAGAGGTCGTCGCGGGCGCCGAGCGCGAGCTGCACTTCCGACCCCGTTGCCATGAGGATGACTTCAGGCTTGCCGTCCTTCGCGTCCGCGAGCACATAGCCGCCCTTGCGCAGGCCCTCCGCCGCGGCGAACTTCTCCCTGTCAATAAGCGGCACTGTCTGCCTCGTAAGCACAAGCACCGTGGGGCCGGTAGTCTTCAATAGGGCCGCGCGCCATGCCTCCGCCGCTTCGTTAGCGTCGGCAGGCCTTATGACCGTAAGGTTCGGTATGGAACGCAGGGCCGCGAGCTGCTCGATGGGCTGATGTGTCGGGCCGTCCTCGCCGAGACCGATTGAGTCATGGGTAAAAACATATATCGTCTGGAGGTGCATCAATGCCGCGAGCCTTATGGGAGGCTTCATGTAGTCCGAGAAAATAAGGAAGGTCGCGCCGTAAGGCACGAGACCGGCGGTCAGGGCCATGCCGTTCATGACCGAGCCCATCGCGTGCTCCCTTACGCCGAAGTGCAGATTCCTTCCCACGCAGTCGCTGAGGAAGTTACCCATGGCGTTCAGCACCTTGCCGGAGGCGCTCCTTGTGGCGATATTGCCGTCCTTTTCAGTGAAGACAGGACGGGATTTTTCCCACTCGCCTGACCTCTTGCCTTCGATGATGGCGCGCACTTCAGCGCCCTCTGCGGGGTATTCCTTCTCGTATCTCTCGACGAGGCTGAGCCATTCCTTCTGAGCGGCCTTGCCATTGGACGCGGCGTTCATGTGCCTGCCTACCTCTTCGGGTATGAAGAAATGAGGCTCCTGAGGCCAGCCGAGCTTGTCCTTTGTCGCCTTGACCTCATCCTTGCCGAGAGGAGCGCCATGCACCTCTGCGGTATCCTGCTTTCCGGGGCTGCCAAAGCCGATTATCGTGCGCGCGATTATGATGGACGGCCTCGAGGTCTCTGCCTTTGCCGACTCTATGGCCCTGGCTATGGCCTCGGTATCGTTCCCGCCTACCTTCTGCACGTGCCAGCCGAGGGCTTCGAACCTCATGCCCACATCTTCAGTAAAGGCGATGTCTGTCTTGCCTTCGATTGTTATCTTGTTGTCGGAATAAAGATATACGATATTGCCGAGCTTCAGGTGGCCCGCCATGGAGGCGGCCTCGTTAGAGACGCCTTCCATCAGGTCGCCGTCGCTGCATATGGCGTAGACATGGTAATCGAACAGGGGGAAGCCCGGCTTGTTGAATTTATGCGCCAGGTACT
>JACPGA010000073.1:2563-7549 GCA_016182705.1 Deltaproteobacteria bacterium | reverse complement strand
TGTCGCTCTGGTTTGGTGGTGCGCACAGCGCACCCTACGCCTACGCCTCTGAGATTGCTTCGTCGCAAAATGCTTCTCGCAATGACCCTGCAATAAAAAAGCCCCCTTCTTTCGAAGGGGGCTTTTTCGTTTTAAACTTAAAACAGTGATTACCTGCTCTTTGCGGTGGTGTAGTTCAAAGTGCCGCCAGCGAGGATGGTCTCGACCTGTCTCGGAGAGAAGCCGTGCTTGAGCTTTATCTCCTTGTTCCTGGTCACGTTTCTCAAGGTTACGGTCTCGCCGGAGAGGCTCTTGTTTATGCCGGGCATCTCAAGCTCATCGCCATCCTGTATGCCGTCGTAGTCAGCCGCGTTCTCGAAGGTCAAGGGCAGTATGCCGAAGTTCACCAGGTTGTCCTTGTGTATCCTGGCGAAGCTCTTGGCAACGATAGCCTTTATCCCGAGGTACATGGGGCAAAGGGCCGCGTGCTCACGGGAAGAGCCCTGTCCGTAGTTATCTCCGCCGATAACAAAGCCGCCGCCTGCCGCCTTCGCCTTCTCGTGGAACTTGGCGTCTATCTGCGCGAATACGCTCTCGGAGTACTTGGGCACGTTCGAGCGGTACTTGAGCCATGTTCCCGCCGGGGTTATGTCGTCAGTGGTGATATTATCGCCAAGCTTGATGAGGCACTTGCCCTTCAATGTCTCGGGAAGCGCGCCCTGCTTGGGGAGTTCCTTGATGTTCGGGCCCCTGGAGACAGACACCTTTGAAGGGTCCTTCGCGGGGGCGACGACCATCGAGTCGTCGATGAGGAACTTAACCGGCATCTTGACCTTGGGGAACTTGCCAAGCTTCCTCGGGTCGGTTATGACGCCGTAGATAGCGGCGGCCACGGCGACTTCGGGGCTGCAAAGATATACCTTGCCGTCCTTGGTGCCGCTTCTGCCTTCGAAGTTCCTGTTAAAGGTACGAAGCGATACGCCGCCGGACGGAGGCGACTGCCCGTTGCCGATGCAGGGGCCGCAGGTGGCTTCCAATATCCTCGCGCCTGCCTCGATGAGGTGCGAAAGGCCCTTGTTCAAGGCCATCATGTCGAGGACCTGCTTGGAGCCCGGGGATATGGTCATGCTGACTTCAGGGTGTACCTTGAACTCGCCCTTGTGGAAGACCTCGGAGACGAGCATCAGGTCCCTGTAGGAGGAGTTGGTGCAGCTTCCCACGCAGACCTGGTCTACCTTGAGGCCCTCTACTTCGGAGACCTTGCAGACCTGGTCAGGCATGTGGGGCCTTGCTATCATCGGTTCAAGCTTATTGAGGTCGATGTCGATGGTCTCGTCGTACTTCGCGCCCTCGTCGGCCTTGAGCTCCGTCCAGTCGGCTTCCCTGCCCTGCGCGGCGAGAAACTCCCTGGTGACTTCGTCAGAAGGGAATACCGAGCTGGTCGCGCCAAGTTCGGCGCCCATGTTGGTGATCGTCGCCCTCTCGGGAACGGTAAGGCTCTTTACGCCCTCTCCGCCGTACTCGATCACTTTTCCTACGCCGCCCTTGACTGTCATCCTTCTCAAGAGTTCGAGGATGATGTCCTTGGCCGATACCCAGGGTTTCAGCTTGCCCTTGAGGTTCACAAGGACGACCTTGGGGTATACGAGGTTGAAAGGGCCGCCGCCCATGGCTACAGCGACGTCAAGGCCGCCTGCGCCTATGGCGAGCATGCCTATGCCGCCGCCCGTGGGCGTGTGGCTGTCAGAGCCGAGCATGGTCTTGCCGGGCTTGCCGAACCTCTCCAGATGCACCTGGTGGCATATGCCGTTGCCGGGCTTGGAGAAGTGGATGCCGTACTTGGAAGCCAGCGTCTGGAGGAACCTGTGGTCGTCAGCGTTCTCAAAGCCGCCGTACTGGAGCGTGTTGTGGTCGACATAGCTCACGGAGAGCTCTGTTTTGACCCTTGGCACGCCCATTGCCTCGAACTGCAGGTACGCCATGGTGCCGGTCGCGTCCTGCGTGATGGTCTGGTCTATCCTGATGTTTACTTCCTTGCCCTGAACAGGCTCACCTGATACCAGATGGCTGTCTATGAGCTTCTGCGCGACGCTCTTACTCACGATAATCCTCCTTATTGGGGGGGTTGTTATAAACGCCTCGAAACGGTATTATAACCTATCAGGTAACTTTTATTCCATTTAAAACGGGCACTTACGGTCGAACAGAGGGCTTAGAAGCTTTAAAGCTTACCCAAAATGCCTTTAAAAGTCAATCCCATAAAAAAGGGACGCAAAAAGACCTTTTCAGGCCGGCCGGAAAGATTTAAAATAGATGGGAACGCCTCCATGACTGCGGCTTGGGCCGCCCGGGCGCGTGAATAATTCCGGAGGTAACGAAACTGATAAGCCTGCTTTCAACGCTCATAGTAGCGCTCGCGATCCTCATATATATCTACTATTACGGAAAGACGTCCAACAAGTCAAAAGCAAAGCTCAAGAAGGCGGTCGAGTTCGGCCTCAACGAAGAGCCTACGACTCTGCACCCGAAGATAGACCCGGCCATTTGCATCGGCAGCAGCGCGTGCGTCAAGGCCTGCCCCCAGCAGGACGTCCTGGGCCTCATCTCCGGCAGGGGCTCGCTCATAAACGCCTCGCATTGCGTCGGCCACGGCGCGTGCGCGGCGGCCTGCCCGGTCGGAGCCATCACCCTTGTATTCGGCAATGAAAAGCGCGGCGTTGACATACCTTATCTGACGACTGACTTCGAGACCAACATCAAGGGCATTTTCATAGCCGGCGAGCTTGGCGGCATGGGCCTCGTGCGAAACGCCGTCACCCAGGGCCGCCAGGCCATCGAATACATCACCTGCTACCTGAAAGAGAAACAGAAGTCCGGAGACATATACGACGTGCTCATAGTGGGCGCTGGCCCTGCCGGCATCGGCGCTTCCCTGGCGGCTAAAAAGGCAGGGCTCAAGTTCATCACCATAGAGCAGAACGACATCGGCGGCACTATACTTAATTATCCCAGGCACAAGATAGTGATGACGCAGCCGATGGACCTGCCCCTGCACGGCAAGATAAAGTTCAGGGAGACTACAAAGGAAGCCCTCCTTGAGCTCTTCCTCGGAATAATTAAAAAGTCCGAACTCAAGATAAACACGAACGAGAAGATGACCGCTCTGGCGGAACAGGGCGGGACTTTCAAGGTCACGACCAGCAAGGGCGAGTACCTCTCAAAGACTATCATCCTCGCCATCGGCAGAAGGGGCACGCCGAGAAAACTCGGAGTAGCGGGCGAAGCGCTGCCAAAGGTATGCTACAGCCTCCTGGACCCCGAACAGCACAAGGGCAATGACATCATCGTTGTCGGCGGCGGCGACAGCGCGGTCGAGGCGGCAATGGCCCTGGCCTCGTGCGGCAACAAAGTCACCCTCTCTTACAGGGGAGATGCCCTGTCCAGGATAAAGCCGGGCAACAGGGAAAGGCTTGACCAGGCACTGACAGCCAAAAAACTTACGCTTCTTTTAAAGTCGAACCTCAAGGAAATAAAGGCAAAGGAAGCGCTGATAGAAGTGGACGGAAAACTTACGGCAATGCCGAACGAATTCGTCTACATCTTCGCCGGAGGCGAACTGCCGAACGAGTTCCTGCGCGCGATAGGCGTACGGGTCGAAAAGAAGTTCGGCACCGCGTAGCCTTCCAGACGGCTCAGCGGCGTTTTTTATGCCCCTGGACAGGATGCGGGATAATCAAATTATTGGTGACTTGAATGTCCGGTGACAAACCATGATAAGTCTGAAAGAGCTGGGTTTTGATGAATGGTTTAAAACACACTCCAATGCCCTGCGTCAGGAAGGTCACGATATAGCGCGTGTATCAGCGGTCGATCGTGGTTCGTATCTTGTCAAAAACGAACTCAGGGAGATTCCAGCTGAACTCGCGGGGAAATTTTATTTTCGAGTTGAATCCTCAATCGACCTGCCATGTGTGGGCGATTGGGTTACGGTGCAATATCACAACGATGACACCGAGGCAATCATTCATGGAGTTTTTCCAAGAAAAACGTTTTTGCGCCGCAAATGCGCCGGTGAAAACGTTGACTTCCAGATGATCGCTGCCAACATCGATATCGCTTTCATTGTTCAATCGTGTCATTTTGACTTCAACATGAAAAGATTGGACCGGTATCTGGTAATGGCGGCTGACGGCCATGTCAAGCCGATTGTCATTCTTACCAAGACGGATTTGATCTCTCCCGGTGAACTGGAACAAAAACTCGCGGCTATCAAACAGGCCAGCGCCGTATCCAGAGTCTTTGCCCTGAGCAACATGACTGGCTCCGGATTTGACGAATTCCAACAGTTATTAATAACGGGAAAAACATATTGCCTGCTTGGGTCATCGGGAGTTGGCAAGACAACCCTCATCAACCGTTTGACCGGGCAGAACACTTTCAACACAAAAGCAGTCAGTGGAACTGGAGAAGGCACGCATGCAACGACGCGCCGCCAGCTTATCTTCCTTGATAAAGGCTCGATGCTGATCGATACGCCCGGAATGCGAGAGCTGGGTCTTCTTGGCGACGGGGTTGATCAGGGCTTTGAAGATATTTTTGAACTTTCCGAAAAATGTCGTTACGCGAATTGCGGCCACACACAGGAAACTGACTGCGCGGTCCTTGCCGCGGTTACAAATGGCGAGCTGAGTGAAGAACGCTATTCCAGTTATATGAAGCTTAAAAAGGAATCTGCGTACCATGAGATGTCGTATGCGGATAAACGGAAAAAAGACAGAGCGTTCGGACGCTTCATCAAGTCGGCAAAGAAGCATATGAAAGACTGAAAAAATGCCTGAAAGAGAATAAAAAAAGGGCAGCCCCCAAGGGGGCTGCCCTTTCTGCTTTTTAATGCCACCTACAGATTAAAGCTCAGCCTCGTAAGCAGCCTGTCGCTGGTATAATCGGTCCCCTGCTCCCTGTCGAGGGTAAGCGAGAAGTTCCATTTTCTTGCCATGTAGAAGACCG
>JACPGA010000073.1:0-2513 GCA_016182705.1 Deltaproteobacteria bacterium | reverse complement strand
ATACGTTCTGGGTATAAGCGCCGTTCACCATGAGCTGTATCGACTCGCCCAGCATCCTGCTCATATCAAAGCTGTACGCCGTGTACTCGGAACCGAAGCTGTCCGTGATCGACGCGCTCAAGTTCACTGCCACTCCCGTATTAAGGATATTGTCCCCGCTCACGCCCGCCCTGTAGCTCATCATGTCGTTCTGGCCGCTTTCAAGTGAAGGGAAGTACCTCTTTTGCATCTCGACCCTGCCGTAGACCATGTACTGGGGAGTCAGCCTGTAGTTCGCGCCCAGGTACCAGGCGTCCTGGCGGCTGTCGTCTATATCCGCGAACAGCGTAGAGGCGTAAAACCTGAATGCCCTGAACTGGTTGTAGCCGATAGTGAAGCTCTTTATCTCGTCCGGCCTCCAGGTAAGCTCGGTGATGAGGTTGGACAGGCTGAGAGTGCCAGCGGGGCTCAGGTCCGCCGTGATGTTGCCGAAGGCAAAGAGCGAAGGACGCGGCGTCCATGTGCCATACCCGTAAAAGTACTGCCTGTCGGTCGCGCCCTTGTACCCGTTATGCACGAAAGCCGCGCCAGCCGTGACCTTTTCGCTCGTGTGCGACGTATAAAGGCCCGCCGTAGTGTAATCAGCCGTCGTGGACTGGCTATAGGGGTTTGGCCGCAGGCCGGCGAAAACTCCAACCCCGGTCTTTTTCCCCTGATACACGGCGTTCACTCCGTCGACTACCTCTATGGGCATGTCCTTTGGCCAGAGCCTGCCGACTGACAGGTAAAGGCTCGTCCCGGCATACTCAAGGTTCACCAGGTCTACCCTTCCCTCCTTGCTCGAAGTGCCGCTCTCGCCAGAGAGGTCTATCCGCTGCCTTCCATCGAAGTGGAAAGAGAACTTGCCGGAGGAGTCGAGCTTCGTGAGATCAAGCCTTATCCTGCCGGACATGAAATGCCTGCTCCCGGCCGCCGAGTCCGCGGAATAGAAGGCTTCGAGTGATACGTTGCCGCCTACCTGAGCGGCATCTGTCGGCCCGGCCATAAGTACCGGCAGGGCCATGGCCAGTATCGCAAAAAACCTTTTATGGCTTTTCATGGCGCCTTTCTTAGTTTCCTCTCGGGTGGCAACTGAGACACCCGGCGTTGGTTGTTACCTTGTGTACCTTCGCGCCCCTTGCGTTATGGCACTGGATACAGCCGCCCTTGCTGGCGTACCCCCCGGCTGACGCGGGATGGCAGTCGATGCACCTTGAATATCCCTTATGGCTCGTCGGGAAGACGCTGAACGCCGTGTGGTTGAACGACCCTGCCTTATAAGTCGCCCAAACCGGGTAAGTATGGCAATTCGCGCATACGTTGCCGAACCTGGTGTTGTACTGCGAGTGCGCCACAGGGTATTTCGCCAGATGGCACGACTGACAGTTCGTGGTCGTCGACGTATGCGTAAACGATGTAGCCGCCCATGTCGGGTACTTGTGGCAGTTCTGGCATGTCGTCGGATAGGCCGACGGATTGGCCGTGTGGGACGCTGGTCTCTGCGAAAGGTGACAGGTCGAGCAGCTCATTGTCGTCGTGTGCACCAAAGTGCTCGGCGTCCAGGACGGGAATTTATGACACTGCTCACAAGTCACCGGGAACTTCTGCGTATTGGCAGTGTGCGTCGCCGGCCTCTTGGACAGGTGGCACGACGAGCAGCCCGTGGTTATGCCAGTGTGCGAGAAGGTAGCGTTTGCCCATACAGGGTACGTATGACAGTTCTGGCAGACAGTCGGGTAGACCGTCGGGTTTGCCGTATGCGTCGCAGGGCGCTGGCTCAAGTGGCACGTCGAGCAGGTCAGTGTCGTCGTGTGGACCAATGTGCTCGGAGTCCACGCCGGGTACTTGTGGCAGTTCTGGCAGGTCGTCGGGAACTTCTGCGTGTTCGCCGTGTGCGTAACCGGCCTCTTCGCCAGGTGGCATACAGAGCAGTTCGTCGTAACTCCGGTATGCGAGTATTTCACGGTTGTCCACACCGGGTACGTGTGACAATTCTCGCAGACCGACGGATAGACCGTCGGGTTGGCCGTATGCGTGGCAGGCCTCTTCGCCAGATGGCAGCTCGAGCAGTTCGTTGTCGCCACGTGCGAATAGGTCCACACAGGGTACTTGTGGCAGTTCGCGCAAGTGGTCGGGTATTTCGTCGGGTTCGCCGTATGCGTCGCCGGACGCTGGCTCAAGTGGCACGTCGAGCAGGTCGCGGTCGAAGAGTGCGTAAACGTGCTCGGCGTCCATGTGGGGTGCTTATGGCACTGCTCGCAGGTCGTGGGGTACTTCTGCGTATTTGCCGTATGGGTAGCGGGCTTTTGGCTCGCGTGACAGCTCGAACAATTAGTAGCCGACGTGTGATTGAAGGTAGACGGCGTCCAAGCCGGGTACTTATGGCATTTCTCGCAGGTCGTCGGGTACTTCAACGCGTTCGCGGTATGGGTAGCGGGCTTCTGGCCGCCGTGACAGGTAGCGCAATTGGACGTTGACGCGTGAGTGAATATGCT
>JACPGA010000072.1 GCA_016182705.1 Deltaproteobacteria bacterium | reverse complement strand
CAGCACCCCCCGGACATCTCCTTTTTAACGGCCTTGAGCCTCTTCTTGACTGTCTCGAGGGCCGTTCCGCCGTAGACCTTCCTTGTATTGAGCGACCTCTTGATGGAGACCGCCTCTTTTATGTCCTTTTCGAAAGCAGGCGAAAGGGCCTTCCACTCGTCAAGGCCGAGCCCTTCCAGGGTCTTGCCCTTTTCTATGCAGTAGGCAACAGCTCTTCCGGCGACCTCGTGAGCCTGCCTGAACGGCACGCCTTTGTTTGCCAGGTAGTCAGCTGCGTCAGTGGCATTGAGGAAGCCCGCTTCGGTCGCGCGGAGCATTCTGTCCCTGTTCACTTTCATGGTCTTGAGCATGGGGCCGTAGACTTTGAGGAGCGCCTTTATCGTATCAATGGTGTCGAAAAGCGGTTCTTTGTCCTCCTGCATGTCCTTGTTATAGGCAAGGGGCAGCGACTTCATGGTAGTCAGAAGAGAGACAAGATTGCCATATACCCTGCCTGACTTGCCCCTGGCAAGCTCGGCTATGTCAGGGTTTTTCTTCTGCGGCATGATGGAAGAGCCGGTCGAGAAGGCGTCCGACAATTCAATGAAGCCGAACTCCTGCGAGCTCCAGAGGATTATCTCTTCGGAAAGCCTGGAGATATGCATCATCATTATGGAGGCGGCGGAAAGGAACTCGATTATGAAGTCCCTGTCGCTCACAGAATCGAGGCTGTTCTCAGTGACCCTTGAAAAACCCAGCAGCTCGGCGCAGTAACGGCGGTCGAGATTATAGGGGCTTCCGGCAAGCGCCCCGGCCCCAAGCGGCATCTCGTCCATCCTGTCGAGGCAGTCGATAAGCCTGCTGGTGTCCCGCACGAACATCTCGTAATAGGCGAGCATATGGTGTGAAAGGAGCACGGGCTGTGCCCTCTGCAAATGGGTGTAGCCCGGCATTATGACATCAAGGTTTTCCTCCGCCACATCGACCAAAGCCTGCCTGAAATGATGGAGAAGATGTAGTATCTCGAATATCTGGTCCTTGAGGAACAGCCTTATGTCAACGGCTACCTGGTCGTTTCTCGACCTTCCGGTATGGAGCTTGCCGCCAAGCGCGCCAATCTGCCATGTGGATGTCTTCCATCTCGGCGGTGAACTCGATTTTACCCTCGGCGATCTCTTTTTCAACGGCTTTGAGGCCGTTTATTATCTTTTTACCCTCTTTTTCAGTGAGGATGCCTGCCTTGACAAGCACCATCGCGTGTGCAGTGGAGCCAAGTATGTCGAACTTGTAAAGCCTCTTGTCAAACGAGATGGAGGCGTTGAGCTCTTCAACGAGCTTGTCGGTCGCCTCCTTGAACCTTCCTGACCAGGCCTTCTGCTTCATCTAAATATCGCCTTTTCGCTTTTATTTTAGGTCGAACTCAGCTTACTTCAGTTCATTTTCTTTGCCCTCCCCCTTGATGGGGGAGGGGACTTCAAAAGACCCCGCTGCTTGCGGCGGAGCAGCTCATTTTTACTTCTTGAGCGCCTCAATGATGGCCCAATAAAGGAGCGGCACCATTATCTCGTGATGGCCGGTAAGCCTGTAGCCCCTACCACTGCCGCCCATCGTGGGCCTCCTTACGATATTCGTAAGCGGCCTGTAGCTCTGTATGAAATCCATGTTCACGGTCGAGAAGTTCTTAACGTCATGGCTGAGGTTCCTCACGAGGGTCAACGCCTTTAAAAAGACCTCCGGGATTATGACGGCGGAGCCGATGTTGACAAAGATCCCTTCGGCGAGAGTAGATACCACGGACGAGAATATCCTGAAGTCCATGATGGACGCGGCCCCGGTTGCCGCCCCGTCCATTTGCGGGTGTATGTGGAGTATGTCGGTGCCGAGGGCCACATGGACGGTAACCGGTATGTCGAGCCTCGCGCCAGCGGCGATTATGCTTGTATCTTTGTACGGGAAGCGGGATGAATTTATCATCTCGCCCACAGCCCTGCCGAGCCCCTTTTCAGGGCCGTTCTTTTTTATAGCCTTGTTGAGGAACTTTCCCGTTTCTTCGGCCATGCCGAACGCGCAGGAGCCCAACTCTGCGTCAACGTCCTCAGAGGTGCAGCCCGCGAACGCGCTCTCAAAATCGTGCACCACGCACGCGCCGTTCATGGCGATGGAGGTTATGATACCCCGTTCCATACGGTCGATTATGAGAGGGGCGAGCCCCACCTTTATGACGTGAGCGCCCATGCCGACGGCGACCGTCCTTTTATTCTTATGGGCGGCGGCTATGGCTGAGGCGACAGCCTTCAAGTCCTTGGCGGCCAGTATGTCCGGCAGACCTGAGAGAAAGTCGGAGAACGAACCGTCAGCCGAAGGAACCCTGGCGAACTCCTCTACGGATACCTTGCTCTTTCTGTCTTTTATCGAATATGTTTTGAGGCCCCTGGAGGAGATGGGTTTGAATTTCATTGAATGGTCCCTACACCTTCTGGAAGAGCATGCGGTCGACGAGCTCGCAGACAACATGGCAGAAGGTGATGTGAACCTCCTGTATCCTCGCTGTCTTTTTAGCCTCGACATTTATGAAGACGTCGCCTTTTCCGGCAAGCAGCCCGCCTCCTTTGCCGGTGAGGATGACGACCTTCATGCCTATGGCTTCGGCCGTCTCCACAGCCTTCAGTATGTTCTGCGAGTTGCCGCTCGTAGTGATGGCAAGGAGAACATCTTCGCTCTTGCCGAGGGCGCGGACCTGCTTTGAGAATATCTGGTCGAACGAGTAGTCGTTCCCGATGCTCGTTATGTTCGAGGAATCAGTGGTGAGCGCGAGGGCAGGCAAAGGCGGCCTTTCTATCTCGAACCTGTTCACGAACTCGGCCGCGAGGTGCTGGGCGTCAGCCGCTGACCCGCCGTTCCCGGCGATGAGGAGCTTGCCGCCCTTTTTAAACGAATCGGCCACAAGCTCGGCAGACTTCACTATCCTGGCGATGTTTTCGCCGGTCAGGAAGGCCTGCTTCGCGCTTATGCTTTCATTGAAAGACTGTGCGGCTATTTCATCGTTTTTCATGCGTTTACCGGGCCCTGAAACCTTTTGGAAAATAATATCTTCTGCACTTATTGGAGTCAAGGGAATTAACATTCTTTACCGTCGTAATGACGAGAATGTTAATTGGTAAGGAACTGCTCCGCGGCAAGCCCGAGGTATTCTCTAAAAATTCCCCTCCCTTGATGGGAGGGGATTAAGGGGAGAGTGAAAAAAGGCGGCCCCGCGGGGCCGCCTGACAATCAAATAAGAAACTTGCCGTTCTTCTGTATGGCCTTGCCGTCGAGATAAATGG
>JACPGA010000071.1 GCA_016182705.1 Deltaproteobacteria bacterium | reverse complement strand
GCCGGGCGCGTCAAGAGGGTGGATGTGAACGTGGGCGACAGGGTCAGGGCAGGCCAGTTGCTCGGCGAGATGGACCCGGTTGACCTGGATGACAGGGTCATGGCTGAGGAAGCCTCGTTCAAGCGCATAGAAGCAGCGGTGCTGGCAGCCCAAGCCCAGGTGAAAGACGCTTCGGCCCGCTTTGAATACGCCGACTCTCAGGCCAGGCGCTATGAAGAATTGCTCCGGAGAGGCTCTGTAGCCGTAATGGCGGCGGAGGCCAAAGAGCAGGAACGTGAGGTGGCCGAAGCAGGCCTTACGTCGTCTCGCGCCAATCTTGCGGCCGCGCGTCAGGACATGGCGAGAAGCCGCGCAGAGCGCGCTGGCACAGGCAAGCTGCGCGCCAACCTGAGGTTGATAGCGCCGGTAAATGGCCTTGTCGTCGCTCGGGATGCTGACCCCGGCACTACGGTCGTCGCGGGCCAGCCTGTTATCCAGATCATCGACCCTGAGAGCCTCTGGGTCAACGCGCGCTTCAACCAGCTCGGCTCTTCAGGCCTGACTCCTGGCCTGACTGCCAGTATTGTCCTGCGCTCTGACTCGGAACGGCGGATAACAGGCAGGGTGCAGCGCGTTGAGCCGTTGGCTGACGCCGTGACAGAGGAGACGCTGGCCAAGATCGTATTCGAAGAGATACCTGAAGCCGCGCCTGGAATAGGCGAGCTGGCCGAAGTCACTGTAGCGCTGCCATCCGTAAATGCCGCGCCGGTCGTGCCGAACGCGAGCGTGCAGAGGGTAAATGGACAGACCGGCGTATGGCTCATTGACGACGGCGGGCTGCGCTTCGCTCCAGTCCGGGTCGGCGCGGCAGACCTGGACGGCCTGGTGCAGGTCCATGATGGATTGAAAACGGGCGATAAGGTAGTCGTGTACAGCCAGCGGCCGCTTAACAGCAAGAGCCGGGTCAAAATCGTAGAGAAACTCCCGGGGATAACCAGATGATAAGTCTCGCGGGGCGCGACATACTGCACGCCTGGGGCAAGTTCGTCTTCACCGGCGTCGGCCTCGGGCTCCTTATCGGGGTTACGCTTACGATGGCCGGGGTCTACAGGGGCATGGTAGACGATGCCAAAGCCCTCCTCGATAACAGCGGCGCGGACCTGTGGGTGGTGCAAAAGGATACACTCGGCCCCTACGCCGAATCGTCGAGCGTTTATGACGACGCCTATCGCGGCATCCTCGGCATGCCGGGCGTCGAGCGCGCGGCTAATGTGACTTATCTTACGATGCAGGTGCGCCGGGAAGATACCGACGTGCGCGCCATGGTGGTCGGCGTTGTGCCCGGCGGGCCGGAGCCCGGACAGCCGGGCTATCTTGTCGCGGGCCGGAGGATAACGCGGGGCCACTATGAGGCGGTCGCCGATATCGCCACCGGCTTCAAGCTCGGTGAAAAGATACAGATACGCCGCAACGTGTTTACAGTGGTGGGGTTGACAAAGCGCATGGTCTCCTCAAGCGGGGACCCCATGGTCTTCATACCTTTGAAAGACGCGCAGGAGGCACAGTTCCTCAAGGACAACGACGCTATCATACAGCAGCGCCGCCGCAGCGCCGTGAACCCGGCCTTCAACAGCCCGGGCTCTCCTGGCCTGCTGGAAGCGCTCAACGCTTCGCAGAGCGCAAACCCTTATGTGAACGCCGTGCTTGTCCAGATAAAGCCGGGATACTCGCCGGATGATGTCGCGGAGCCCATCCGCAGGTGGAAGAGGCTCCAGGTATACACAAGGGCTCAGATGGAAAAGATACTCGTAGGCAAGCTCATTGCCACATCGGCGAGGCAGATAGGCATGTTCCTTGTCATCCTCGCGGTCGTGAGCGCGGCCATAGTGGCATTCATCATGTATACGCTGACCATCGGCAAGGTCCGTGAGATAGCCGTCCTGAAGCTCATCGGCACGAGGAACCGCACCATAGCTTTCATGATACTCCAGCAGGCCGTGGGCCTCGGCGTCATCGGCTTCGTGGTGGGTAAAATTTCGGCTACTTTCTGGGCGCCGATATTCCCCAAGTATGTCCTTCTTGAGCCGGGGGACGCGGCGCGCGGCTTTGCCGCTGTGGTTGTCATCTGCGTCCTTGCCAGCGTTCTGGCCATACGAGCCGCGCTCAAGGTCGACCCCGCGGAGGCCATAGGCGGCTGATATGAACCCTGAAGGTATTAGGATAACAGGCCTCATGAAACGCTACGGCAAGGGGGAGACAGCGGTAGACGCGCTGAAAGGCGTGGACATGCAGGTAGCTCCCGGCGAGGTCGTCGGGCTCATAGGCCCGTCCGGCTCTGGCAAGAGCACGCTGTTGAAATGCCTTGGCGCTGTCATCGAACCTACAGCCGGGAAGATGACTCTGGGCGAGGAGGTCATCTATGATGACGGCTGGAAAATAAAAGACCTGCGGGCGCTCCGCCGTGACAGGATAGGCTTTGTCTTTCAGGCGCCGTACCTCATACCTTTTCTCGATGTCACCGACAATATAGCCCTGCTGCCGATGCTGGCCGGGCGGCCCAACAACGAAGCCCGCCAGAGGGCGCTCGAACTTCTCAAAGCCCTCGATGTCGCGCACCGGGCAAGGGCCATGCCTTCACATCTGTCCGGAGGCGAGCAGCAAAGAGTAGCCATCGCGAGGGCCCTGATAAACAGGCCGCCGGTCATCCTCGCGGATGAGCCTACAGCGCCCTTGGACAGTGAGCGCGCCCTGGCCGTAATGCGCATCCTGAACCAGATGGCCCGGCAGTACGAGACGGCTGTAATTGTCGTCACTCATGACGAGAAGATAGTCCCGACGTTCAGGCGTATATACCATATAAGGGACGGGCGCACCCATGAGGAGGCCGGTGAAGGGCGGAGTTTTGAATAGCCGTATCAATCCATTCAGGAGGTTTGAGGATGAATGCAAAACAGGTTATGAAGTACATGATGGCCGGAGGACTGTTTTTGTCGTTAGCGGCCGGCGCGCTGGCTGAGGCCGCGGAGGGCTCCAGGGAGATGGCCATGCGGAAAATAATGAAGGGCCTCGGCGGCAACATGCAGACAGTGACCGGCGCCATATCGGCAGAGGACTGGCAACTCGTGGAAAAGACGGCCCCGCTCATTGCCGACCATCCGCAGCCTTCAATGTCGGAAAAACTCCGCATTATCGCTTTTATCGGCACTGATATGGGCAAGTTCAAGGGTTATGACTCAAAGGTCCACGAAACGGCGGACTCTCTTGGCAAGGCGGCAAAGGCGAAGGATGGGGAAGCTGTCATTTCGGCTTTTAAAGAGATCCAGACTGCCTGCTACGGCTGCCACAAGGAATTCCGCAGCCAGTTCCTGCAGCATTTCTATGGAACGCGCTGACTTTCTTTCAAGATCAAAAGTTTCCAGCTGAGGGAACAAAAATTCAATAACGATCGTTACAGACGTATGCTGTAAAGCTTGGCGTAGACATGTCAAAAGGGGAAGGCATGAAGAACAATCAGGGAAATGGCGTTAACGCCGGGACAGTCAGGGGCTATACTTTGACGGCTGTGTCGCTTCATTGGGCCACAGCCGTTATCGTCATATCAGCGGCTGTGCTCGGTATTTACATGCATGAGCTCCCGTTTTCTCCGATGAAGCTCAAATTGTATTCGTACCATAAATGGATGGGCGTTACGGTATTCCTGCTCGCGCTTATACGCCTTGCCTGGCGCTCATCCCACGTCGCGCCTGCCCTGCCGGACAATATGCCGCTGTGGGAGCAAAGGGCCGCGAAGGGCGCGCACGCCGCGCTTTACGTGTTCATGATAGCCGTACCGTTAGCGGGCTGGGTCATGAGCTCGGCCCACGGTTTTCAGACTGTATATCTCGGCATCCTTCCGATACCCGACCTTATCGGGAAGAATAAGGAGCTGGCCGAGGTGTTGGAAAAGGTCCACGGCGCTTTCAGCCTTTCTTTCATGGCCCTGGTCGTCCTGCACGGCGCCGCTGCCTTGAAGCACCATTTCATAAACAGGGATAATGTCCTCAGGCGCATGCTCGGGTTAAGGAGCCTGCCGTGACGCGAAAGACCATGCTCGCCATTATGATGGCCCTGCTGTTAGCGTCCGCGGCGAAGGCCGCCCCCGTGCTCAAGGAGCAAAGCAGCGTCGCTTTCGTTTCCAGGCAGATGGGCGTCCCTGTAGAGGGCCGCTTCGAGAGGTTCGACGCTCAGATCGATTTCGACCCGAAGGATACGAACAAGAGCCGCGCCTCGATAAGCATACACCTCGATTCCATTGACGCTGGCTCTGAGGAGGCTTCGACCGAAATAAAAAGACGGCTCTGGTTCGACGTCAAAAACCACCCGAAGGCTGAGTTTAAATCAACTTCTCTCGCTTCACTCGGGGCCGGCAGGTACAGGGTCTCAGGTGACATGACCATAAAGGGAAGGACGCGGCTGTAAGGGATAAAGGCGCGGTCAGGGCATTCGAGGGTAAGTTCCTTCTCAAGCGTCTGGAATTCGGGGTAGGGGAGGGAGCCTGGTCGGATACCGGCACTGTGGCGAACGAGGTAGTGGTGTCTTATGTGTTTTCAGTTCCTGTACAAGCGGCAAACAGATAACCTTAAGGAGGTAGTATGCGTAAAATTCTTATGATTTTGTCTCTTCTGCTCCTGTCGTCCACTGCCAGCGCCGAGGACTACACTGTAGACACCAGGCACACGTTCCCGAGCTTTGAGGTGAACCACATGGGGCTTTCCACGCAGCGCGGCCGCTTCGATGCCACAGGGGGCGCGATCACTCTTGACAGCGCCGCAAAGACCGGGACCGTTTTGATCGAGATAGACGCCGCGAGCGTAAACACCGGCCTCAAAGAGCTTGAAAAGCACCTCAAGGGAGAAGACTTCTTCAATGTGGAGAAGCACCCTAAAATAATCTTCAGGTCCGATAAGATGGAATTCGACGGAGACAGGCCAAAGGCCTTGCACGGCGAGCTGACCCTGCTCGGAGTGACAAAGCCTGTGACCCTTTCCATAAGCTCCTTCAACTGCAGGATACACCCCATGAACAAGAAGTTTGTCTGCGGGGCCGACGCCTCAACCACTATCAGGCGCTCCGAGTTCGGCATGGGTTACGCCATACCGGCTGTCAGCGATGAAGTAAAACTCTCCATCCAGATAGAGGCGTTCAGGAACTGAGCGAATCAGCGGTACAGCCCCAAAGAGTTTCCTCTGTCCCGGAGAATAAAAGATTATGAGACGCCTGGAACCAAGCGGTTTCAGGCGTTTCTCATTTTCGACAAAGGCAGGGATAGATCTTGTGGGATCACCGGGTGGGAATCGAACCAGACGGCATTGTCAGGGACATCGCGTAAGAATTAAAACCCTCAGTACTTTTCCTGCGGGTTATTCCTCAGAAGTAACGATTTTCGCCTGGTGTGTTACTAAAAGGTAACGCTATAGGTAATGGCCTGTTTTTTCAGTAAATAATCCGGATATTTTCATATTGTCGTTATGCTGACGTAACCTTTTCGTAACACTTGTCTGGTGGAAGCTACCCTGGGCCTGAAGCTCGGTTTCTTATTGAAATCAATTGATTAGCTTCTGCTCGGGCGGATTTTCGCACGTCTGGTATACATATTGCAAAGATATAGGTTAATCATTAAATAATTCTTTATAAGAACAGGGAATTCTGCTGGGCGATCCGTTACGCGAGCGCGCGGTTTTGCATTTGTT
>JACPGA010000054.1 GCA_016182705.1 Deltaproteobacteria bacterium | reverse complement strand
TCCACTACGGGCTGAAGCCGACCGGTTTCCTGATGCTTGGCAGTTCAGAGACCGTTGGAAGCTCAGCGGACCTTTTCTCCGTAGTCGACAGGAAATTCAAAGTCTATTCAAAAAAGAGTATCCGGATGAAGCCCGTTATCGATCTCGCTCTTTCCCCGCCCAAACAGGATACAGGGGCCGTCGAAAAGAGGGAAGGAAGAGAGACATGGGTGGGGCAGGACGTAAAGTACGATATCGACCGCATCATCGTTGAAAAATACGGCCCCGCCGGAGTGGTCGTCAATGAAGACCTGCAGATCATGCAGTTCCACGGGCGCACCGACCCTTATCTTGAGCACAGGCCCGGGTCAGCGGACCTGAAGCTGATGAAGATGGTCAGGGAGGGTATGCTCCATGACCTGCGAGACGCGTTGGAAGAATCGAATAAGGAAGGCAGGCAGGCCCGCAGGGAAGGCGTGCGCCTCAGGCGGGACGGCGAAGTCAAGGTGATCGACATAGAGGTCATGCCCTTCAAGCAGATAAGCTCCAGGGAGCGTTACTTTCTGGTCCTGTTCCATGAAGCAAAGCGGGAAAAGGAAGAAAAGGGTTCAAAGATGAAAAGTAAAAAAACCGTGAAGCCGGGCGAAAAGGACGCTGAAATAGTCGAGTTGAAGCAGGAGCTGACCGCGACAAGGGAATACCTGCAGTCCATAATAGACGGCAGGGAGGCGGCAAACGAGGACCTGAAGTCCGCTAACGAAGAGATACTTTCAAGCAATCAAGAGCTTCAGTCCACAAACGAGGAACTGGAGACCGCCAAAGAAGAGCTTCAGTCCACAAATGAGGAACTTGCCACGGTAAATGAAGAGCTCGAAAACCGCAACAACGAGCTTACCCAGGCCAACAACGACCTTTTAAACCTGTTCTCCAGCGTAGACATCCCCATTGTGATTCTGGACGTTGATAAGTTTATCCGCCGCTTTACGCCGGCTGCCGAAAAAATCCTTAATCTCATACCTTCCGACGTCGGGCGGCCTATCGGCCACATAAAGCCAAAAGTCGATGTTCCCGACCTCGAAGCGCTGACGAGCAATGTCATTGAGAAGGACAGGCGCGAGGAAAGAGAAGTCCGTGACGCCGAGGGGCGCTCCTATTCCATGCGGATAAGCCCTTACAGGACGGCCTATAAAAAAATAGAGGGCGCTGTATTGTTGTTTCTGGAAATAACCGCGCTAAGGCGCAGCCAGGATGAGGCCAGCGCATCGCGCAGTTCCGTCAAGGAGCTGATCGAGAGGCTTGCGGTCATCATGCGCGATTCCAATGACGCCATATTCGCGTACGGTCCGGACGGAGTGATACTTTTCTGGAACATCGGCGCCGAGCGGATATACGGATACAACCGGGACGAGGCTGTCGGCATGAATGTCAGCGCTCTGGCGCCGGACGGCGCGCTGAGCCAGGGAGGAATCTTCAGCCGCCTGCTCAAAGGCGAGGATGTCAGGTCCCTGAAGGCCGGGCATGTCTCAAAGGACGGGAGGGTTGTCCAGGTTTCTCTGACAGCAACTTTCCTGGCTGAAGGAGAAGCAGGGAAAGGGTATGTCGTATTGACAGCTCACGCGATACCCGGTACTCTTCAAAATGAGCCTTGATAAACTAAGCGGGTATCCTTCCCGAAAAAAACTGACGAGGCCGTTATTAAAGAAACAGAGTCACTCATCGAAGAACTCCGCATCCATCAGATTGAGCTTGAAATGCAGAACCTCGAGCTCACGCTGGCTCAGCGAGAGCACGAGGAATCGCGCGACCGTTACGCAGAATTGTATGACTTTGCCCCGATAGGGTACGCCACCCTTGACGCTCGAGGGTGTGTCCTGGATATAAACCTCACAGGAGCCTCGATGATAGGCGTCGAGCGCGCCCGGCTTTCCGGGATGCCTCTGCCCAGGTACATGGATAAGTATGGCGCCGCTTTGTTTTTCAAAAATCTGGCCTTGTGTTGCAAGAATAACACAAGCGCTATTATTGAAGTCAGCTTGCCGAAAGGCTCTGGATTGCCTGCGCAGGTGCAGGTCCTGATAGCGCCGTCAGAAGGCTCAGGCGGCAGGCCGCCGGTTTTCAGGGTGACGATCACTGATATTTCCAGGTTGAAAGCGGCAGAAGAGGAGAAGGCAAGGATACAGGCGCAGCTCCTGCAGTCTCAGAAGATGGAGGTTATCGGCAAGCTGGCGAGCGGCATCGCGCACGACTTCAACAACCTTCTCACCGTCATCTTGTCTTATAGCGGGCTCGCCATGATGTCAGACAGGCTGGAGACCATCTACGCCCATCTCGAACAGGTCAGCGCATCGGCTGCCCGTGCCAAGAACCTTACAAGGCAGCTTTTGATCTTCAGCTCCAACCAGCCGATGCAGTTAGGCTCTCTTGACCTCAATGGCGTGCTCACCGGCACGCTTAACATGCTGAGCCGGCTTATCAGCGAGAATATCACGCTCAAGACTGAACTTGCCGCTGACCTTTTTCCTGCCCATGCGGACAAGGGAAGTATCGAGCAGCTGGTGATGAACATCGTCATCAACGCAAGGGATGCGCTGCCTGATGGCGGCGTAATCTTTATTAAGACCGAAAATGTGTCAGATGGGCTCGTACAGCGCAATGCGCGAGGGCCTGAAGCTGGCAAATTCGTCTGTCTTACAGTTGAGGACGCCGGTGCTGGCATGACAAAAGAGGTGCTGGAGCGCATCTTTGAGCCTTTTTTCACTACCCGGAGCACCGGCGAGGGCATAGGGCTTGGTCTGGCTGTTGTTGACAACATAATCAAGCAGCATAAAGGGTGGCTCGATGTCACAAGCGAGCCCGGACACGGATCAATGTTTAAGGTTTATTTGCCGGTCTCAACAGAGGCCTTGGAAACGGCGCTGCCTGAAGTTTTATGGGACTGGCCTAAGGGCAACGGAGAGCGTATCTTAATGATAGAGGACGAAAAACACCTTCGTAAAAGCCTGGGAATGGTGCTTGCAATAAATGGTTACTCGGTTTTCGCGGCAGGCAGCGCTCAGGAAGCGATTGATATTTTCGAAGTCGAAAATGGGAACTTTGAAATGGTATTCAGCGACATAATTCTGCAGGACAGGAATGGCATTGAACTCGTCCAAAAACTGCTGTTAAAAAAACCAGGTTTGGGCGTTCTGCTTACAAGCGGATATATGGATGTCGAATCTCAATGGTCCGTAATACAGGAAAAAGGGTTTAAGTTCCTGCAAAAACCTTACGAGATAGCTGAAATACTCAGGATGATTCGCGTTTGCTTGAATTCGGATCAGGTTTGATGTTGTTTTCGTCTACTTCTGGAAAAGGCAATACTCGCTGAGGCAACTGCTCCTGCAAG
>JACPGA010000061.1 GCA_016182705.1 Deltaproteobacteria bacterium | reverse complement strand
TTCACGGCACATTATCATGCCGCTTCTCGGGCCGCGAAGGGTCTTGTGAGTGGTCGTGGTCACGAACTCCGCGTAAGGCACCGGGCTCGGGTGCAAACCCGTTGCTACAAGCCCGGCTATATGGGCTATATCGACCATTACCTTCGCGCCGACCTCGTCGGCTATCTCCCTGAATGCCTTGAAGTCTATGACCCTCGGGTATGCGCTCGCGCCGACGACGATGAGCTTTGGCTTGTGCTCCTTCGCAAGAGACCTGACCTGGTCCATGTCAAGCCTGTGGAAGGTGGCCGCCGTGGGAAAGGTTCATGCCCATGACAGTGTCTCCAGGCTTCACCGTGGCGAGATAAACAGCCATGTTGGCCTGCGAGCCGGAATGGGGCTGGACGTTGACGTGGTCCGCGCCGAAGAGCTTTTTCGCCCTCTCGATGGCGAGCCTCTCGACGATATCGACGTACTCGCAGCCGCCGTAATAGCGCTTTCCAGGGTAGCCTTCTGCGTACTTGTTGGTCATCACGCTTCCGGCCGCTTCCATCACTTCTTCGCTCACGAGGTTCTCAGAGGCGATAAGCTCGAGCTTGAACTCCTGCCTTTCGGTCTCGAGCCTTATGGCCTCGAACACTTCATTGTCGAATTCTTTTAAAGACATCTGTGCTGCCTCCGTTCAAAAAATAAATAAAACACGCAAGGGCTGAACGCCCCTCTATTTGTGGTTCTTCTTTTCCAGCTCGGTTATCTTGTCAAGCCTCGTCTGGTGACGGCCTCCCTCGAACCTGGCGTCAATCCAGGTCTTGAGCATCTCCCTGGCAAGTCCCTTGCCAACTATCCTGCCGCCTATGACAAGGATATTGGCGTCATTGTGCTCCTTGGCCATCCTCGCTGTAAAAACATCGTTCACAAGCGCGGCCCTTACATTCTTGAACTTATTGGCCAGAATGCTCATGCCTATGCCTGTGCCGCACACCAGAACGCCCTTGGGGACTTCGCCCTTCGAGACCCTGTCTGCCAGCGGTATACCGTAGTCAGGGTAGTCTACCGACTTGTCGTCGTTCACGCCCATGTCAACGACCTCGACGCCGATTCCAAGAAGGAACTCTTTCAAGTCCTCCTTCATCTCCAGGCCAGCGTGGTCGCTCGCTATAGCTATCTTTAACTTGTCCATTTTCTATCCTCTTAGCAGGTCGCTGAAAAAGCCCCATCTGCTTTGTCGTCGTCAAAGCTCGTCATTGCGACGTACTTGAAAGTACGCCTCACTCCTCGCTTCTCGACTCCTCGCATCTGGAACTTTTTGAGCAACCTGTTGCGATTCGTTTTGTTCAGCAACCACCTATTTTAATTATCGCCCTTTTACCGGAAAGGGGCAAGAAAAAGGCTACTCGAACTTCCTGAAAGCCAGGACTCCGTTGGTGCCGCCGAAACCGAACGAGTTGGACAAAGCAACAATGGGCTTGGCGTCTCTCGCGGTGTTCGGGACATAATCGAGGTCGCAGTCAGGGTCAGGGGTCGTGTAGTTTATGGTCGGAGGCAGAACGCCATTATAGAGCGACAGGACCGTGAAGACGGCCTCGACGCCGCCTGCCGCGCCCAGAAGGTGGCCTGTCATGCCCTTGGTCGAGCTTACGGCAAGCTTTCTGGCGTGGTCTCCGAAAACGGTCTTTATGGCCATCGTCTCGTAAAGGTCGTTATAAAATGTCGAAGTGCCATGGGCATTGATGTAATCGACTTCCTCGGGGTTTATCCCCCCGCTCTTCAACGCCATCTTCATGCACCTTGCCGCGCCCTCGCCGTTCGGGGCCGGGGTGGTCATGTGGTTCGCGTCCGAGTTGAGCCCGTAGCCGACTACTTCGGCGTATATCTTCGCGCCCCTCTTTTTGGCAGACTCAAGCTCTTCGAGGACCACTACTCCGCTGCCCTCGCCTACGACAAACCCGTCCCTGTCCTTGTCAAACGGGCGGGAAGCCGCTGTGGGGTCGTCGTTCCTCGTGGAAAGAGCCTTCATCGAATTGAACCCGGCCACGCACAGAGGCGTTATGGTCGATTCGGTCCCGCCAGCCACCATGACGTCGGCAACTCCGGTCTGTATGAGCCTGAACGCGTCGCCTATGGAATGGGTACCCGTGGCGCACGCGGTGACCGCACAGCTGTTGGGCCCCTTAGCGCCAATCTTTATGGATACCTGGCCTGAGGCCAGGTTTATTATCACCATCGGTATGAAAAACGGGGTCACCCTGTCGGGCCCCTTTTCCTTCAACACTCCAAGCCAGTGCTCGATAGCCGGAAGCCCGCCCATGCCGGCGCCGATGTACACGCCTACCATCTCGGCGTTCTCTTCGGTTATCTGGTAGCCCGAGTCCTCAAAGGCCATCGACCCGGCCGCTACAGCGTACTGGATGAAGTTGTCCATCTTCTTCAGTTCTTTTTTCTCGATGTACGGCAACGGGTCGAAGTCAGGGACCTCGCCCGCTATGCGCACCGGGAAGTTCGTAATGTCGAAACGCGTTATCGGCCTGATGCCCGAGCGGCCTTCGATTGCCCCGCTCCAGGACTTTTCAACGCTTGTGCCCAGAGGGCTTACCATTCCTACGCCTGTTACAGCTACCCTTCTCATCTCGCCCTTTTTCCCTGTCTCAAATAAGTCCGCCGAAGAGGCCGGGAGAACCCCAGGCCCTCCGGCGGATTCGTTTTTGCGAAGCAATTGCCAGAAAGCGAAGCCCTTGTTACTTGCCGGACTTCTTCTTGATGTACTCGGTCGCGTCCTGGACGGTCTTTATCTTCTCGGCGTCTTCGTCGGGGATCTCAATGCCGAACTCCTCCTCGAAGGCCATGACCATCTCAACGGTATCGAGAGAGTCGGCTCCAAGGTCGTCAACGAAAGAAGCAGTGGGAGTGACCTCGTCCTCGGTCACATCAAGCTGCTCTATTATTATTTTCTTAACCTTATTATCAACGGACATTTCAACTACCTCCTGTAGAATTATTGGATTATTATCGAATTCGAGCAGACTTCACTGTATAACACCGATTGCGCCCGGAAGTCAAATTCAAATGGGGCTATTGCATGGCCATTCCGCCGTTTATATTGAGCGTGTGGCCGGTTATGTAACTTGCCGAGTTGGAAGCCAGGAAAAGCACTCCGTTGGCGACATCAGACGCCCCGCCCAACCTGCCGAGGGGGATCTTGGCCATAAGGTCCTCTTTCACCTTGTCGGTCAATGTTTCGGTCATGGCAGTCTCGATGAACCCCGGGGCCACGGCGTTGCAGGTTATGTTCCTTGTGGCGAACTCCCTGGCAACCGACTTCGTAAGGCCGATGAGGCCGGCCTTGCTCGCCGCGTAGTTGGCCTGACCCCCTTTGTCATGTACTTCAACGCGGCCTTGGTGCAGTTGAACGCGCCCTTCAAGTTGACGTTCATTACGGCGTCCCAGTCCTCTTCGCTCATGCGCAGGATGAGTCCGTCCCTTGTTATTCCGGCGTTGTTGACGACTATATGTATGGCCTCCATCTCCTTGAAGACCGCCTCCGCCATCGCCTCGCATTCCTTGAGGTTCGTGACGTCGACCTTGAGGGCCATGGACTTGCGGCCCATCTGCTTTATCGTATCGGAGACCGCCTGGGCCTTCTCGAGGTTCACGTCCACCACGACAACGTCAGCTCCGTATGAACCGAGCTTTTCGACTATGGATTTCCCTATGCCCTGGCCTCCGCCGGTGACTATCGCAACCCTGCCGCTTACGTTCATCCTCTCCTCCTTATGAAAAATCTCACTATTGCGCGCCGAGAGCGCCAACTACCTTTTCCAGGTCAGCCGCTTCTTTCAGGTTGAGCGTATTGATATCCTTGTCTATCCTCTTGACCAGACCCGTCAACACCTTGCCCGGGCCTACTTCCACGATTGTCCCGGCTCCGTCCGCCTTCATCTTTCTAACTATGTCCACCCACCTGACAGGGCTTGTGAGCTGGAGGCAGAGAAGCTCTTTTATCCTGGCCCTTGTTGTGACCGGGTCGGCCTCGACATTGGAATAAACCGGGGTTGCCGGGTCTTTTATCGTTATCTTGTCGAGCTCTTTCCCGAGCCTTAAGGCCGCGTTCTCCATCAACGGGGAATGGGAAGGCGCGCTCACCTGAAGGGGCACGACCATCTTGGCCCCGCGGTCCTTTGCCATGACCGCGGCTATGTCCACGGCGGCCGCTGCTCCGGATATGACTATCTGCTCGGGGCTGTTTATGTTGGCCGGCACAACCTGTGCCGTATCAATCGAGGCCGAATCGCAGATGACCTGCACGTCAGGAAGGCTGAGCCCAATTATGGCGCACATCTTTCCAACCCCTGCCGGAACGCTCTCCTGCATGAATACACCGCGCAGGTGCACGAGCCTTACCGCCTCTTTGAAATCAAGCGCGCCAGAGGCGACCAAAGCCGTATATTCACCAAGGCTGTGGCCAGCGAAGAACAACGGCCTGTAAGATGTCTTCTCGTATAATACCCGAAGAGTAGCGATAGAAGCCGTAAGGAGCGCGGGCTGCGTATACTCTGTCCTGTTCAGCAGGTCTTCGGGCCCTTCAAAGCAGAGCTTGGCCATATCAAGGCCCATAACGCCGCTTGCCTCGTCAAAGGCCGCCT
>JACPGA010000060.1 GCA_016182705.1 Deltaproteobacteria bacterium | reverse complement strand
TGCCCTGTTCTTTCTCG
This sequence comes from Deltaproteobacteria bacterium, assembly GCA_016182705.1. Taxonomy (GTDB): domain Bacteria; phylum Desulfobacterota; class GWC2-55-46; order GWC2-55-46; family GWC2-55-46; genus GWA2-54-12. The sequence goes on along the minus strand of JACPGA010000060.1, from coordinate 3,278 downwards.
GGTTCTGGTTCTTTATACAGATACTGAACACAGGGGTGTCCTCGGCCAGCGGGGCGTCAGGCGGGGTGGCATGGTTCGCGCACGTCGGCGGGTTCGTAGTTGGCCTGGCAGGGGCGCTCGCGTACAAAGCCCTGCATGCTGTCTTTGGCCGCTGAAAGGAGAGCGTATGGGCAGATTTCATATAGCAGGCGAAGATGACATACGGCAGGGGCGGGTAACAGACGTCTACTTCGCCAGGACTCTTGAGGTCCTTGAGGCGAAAGGGATAGACAAGGATGTGCGGGCCGAGTTCTTCGCGAAAAAGCTCCCGGCGGATTACGGCTGGGGCGTGCTCGCCGGTGTTGAGGAGGCTGCCCGCCTGATGGAGGGCAGGGCCGTTAATATAAGGTGCATGAGGGAAGGGGAGGTGTTCAGGCCCTGGGAGCCGGTAATGGAGGTGAGCGGCAGTTACAGGGAATTCTGCCTCTTCGAGACGGCCCTTCTCGGCCTTATATGCCAGTCAACGGGTGTTGCCACAAAGTCCGCGCGCATAAGGCTTTCAGCGGGCGACAGGATGGTCGTGAGCTTCGGTGCCAGACGGATGCACCCTGCGATTGCGCCGATGATAGAACGGGCGGCTTTCATAGGGGGCGCGGACGGGGTCTCTGTGCTGGCGAGCGCGGAGCTTCTTGAGGTCGACCCCATGGGCACCATGCCTCACGCGCTCATACTCGTCCTGGGGGATACGGTCGAGGCGATAAAAGCCTTTGATGACGTAATAGCCCCGGCAGTCAGGCGGGTAGCCCTTATCGATACATTTAACGACGAGAAGTTTGAGGCTTTGAGAGTGGCGGAGGCCATGGGAGAGCGTTTGAACGCGGTAAGGCTCGATACGCCCGCGTCAAGGAAAGGGGACTTTTACAGGATATTCGAGGAGGTCAGGTGGGAACTTGACCTCCGTGGTTATAAACATGTAAAGCTCTTTGCCAGCGGCGGACTCGACGAGGAGGAAGTGAAAAGGCTCTATCCTCTTGTCGACGCCTTTGGCGTGGGCACCTCTATAAGCAACGCGCCGGTAGTTGATTTTTCTATGGATATAATAGAGATGGACGGCAAGCCTTTTGCCAAGCGCGGGAAGATGTCAGGCGCGAAAGATGTATTGAGCTGCGTGAAGTGCGCCCGCCGTAAAACAGTGCCGATGGGAATAAGGGAGCAATGCCCCTGCGAAGGAGAAATGGAAAGCCTTATGACGCCGCTGGTCGAAAAGGGGCGGATTGTGAGGGAGCTGCCGAAGCCGGAGGCGATAAGGCGCTTTGTACTTGAGAAGATAAATGGGCTTGAGCTTTAAGACAGCTCCGCTTACATCACCCTCCCTTTATCCCTTCCCATCGAGGGAGGGGAAGTCATGCGGCTGATACCAGTCGAGGAGTGAATCCAGATTCCTGCCCTTTATTCCCCTTTCATCATGGAGGGGCCATGCAGGCCCCCTCTCCCCTTGTGGGAGAGGGCAGGGGAGAGGGGGAATTCCATCAAGGCGGAACATACGCCTCCCCGCAGCAGTGGTCAATCAGCCTTTATCTTAGAGTAAGGCTGAGCCTTTCGAGCAAATCCCCTGTCGCGCCGGTTACATCGAACGCTGTGAAAAGGTAGACCATCTGGCCGAGGACAAGAAGCGTCATCAGCGGGAAAAGATATTTTTTCATGTTCAAAGAGAATACGGCTGAGTCCTGTCTGTTATTCCGGTCCATGCTCATACCTCCTGATAGACATATCGGCGGTCCGGGCCGGGACTTTAGCCTTTTATTTGCCATGATGAGGGCGCGTCCTGAAAATTTATTGAAAAGGTGGTATTCTTAATATAAGATTAGCCTGAAATCCATGGGGTTTTCGGGGGGATTCAGGCCCTTATCATGGAGGCGATATGGCCCGGAAGGAAAGTACGAAGATACAGAAGATACTCTTCCCTACGGACTTCAGCGGCGCGTCTATTCACGCTGCCGCCTACGCGCTGCTGCTCGCCAGGACATACAAGGCCAGGCTCTATGTCCTGCACGTGGTGGACACGAGCGAGGAGGCAAGCGGCTTTTACCTTCCGCACCTTTCCTATGAGAAGCTCGACAAGGAGCTGATGGAAAGCGCCGCGGATATGCCTACAAAGAGATACTCAAGGTCATAAAAGGCATCGATATAGATTTGATAGTAATGGGGACCTTTGGAAAGGCCCGCATTGACAGATTTTTCTTCGGCAGCACGACAGAGAGGGTCATGAGGAAGGCAACGTGTCCGGTCTTCGTAATCCCGCCCCCAAGGTAGTCCATGTTCGGCATTGGCCTTTCAGAATTCATAATCATAATCATTGTGGCCCTCATAGCGATAGGGCCTGACAAGCTCCCGCAGCTCGCCAGGACGCTCGGCAAGGCTTTTTCCGAGTTCAAGAAGGCGGGCGAAGAGGTAAGAAAGAGCTTCAACGAGGCCGGAAGGCCTGAAAAGGAAGAGGAAAGTCCCGGGCGCGCCGCTGAGAAGGGGCCGGAGGGCAAGGGCAGTTGATGAGCGGTCAGGAAAAGACGATGGCCTTGACCGAGCACCTCAAGGAGCTCAGAAAGAGGCTCATAATATCTGTCATCGCGGTCGCTCTGGGCTTTTTCGCCGCCTATAATTACTCGGACAGGCTGTACTGGGTACTGGCAAGCCCGCTTCTTGATTCACTTCCGCAAGGCCAGGATTTTCTTGTATTCACAGGCATAGTCGAGCCGTTTTTCATATACCTGAAGGTAGGCCTTCTCGGCGGGATAATACTGGCGAGCCCTGTCGTGCTCTATGAGCTCTGGGCATTCATCGCCCCGGCCCTTTACAGGGAAGAGAGGCGCTGGTTCGTCTTCACGGTCTTTTTCTCGGCTATCCTTTTCGCCGGAGGCACGCTCTTCGCTTTTGAGGTGGTATTCCCCTTCGGCTTCAAATACCTTCTGAGCTACTCGGCCCCCGGGTTGAAGCCCTTCCTTTCGATGGGCGAGTACTTCTCCATGGCCACAAGGCTTCTGCTGGCCTTCGGCCTCATCTTCCAGCTGCCGCTGATCATGCTCGTGCTTTCGCGTCTCGGGGTCGTCACCGCCCGCCAGTTGGCCTCATGGTGGAGATACGCTCTGGTCGCCATAGTCATAGCCTCGGCCATACTCACGCCCACGCCGGATGTCTTCAACCAGCTCCTCATGGCAGGCCCGCTCATAGTGCTTTACGGCATAGGTGTCGGGGCGGCGGCTCTGTTCGGGAAAAAGAAAACGGAATAAAAAAGGCCCATCCTT
>JACPGA010000078.1 GCA_016182705.1 Deltaproteobacteria bacterium | reverse complement strand
GTACAGGGCGCTCCTGGACGTTTACTTCAGAAAATAAGGAGGCCGCAATGAAAACCAAACCAGTGCCAGCTTCCGGCAAGGCTGAAAAAGATTGCGGCTGCTCGTGCAAGGTCTGCAAATGTAAGGAGCCCGGCAGACCGGCCCTGAAAAAGGGTTGAAACTGTCAATCCCAGAAGTCCTTGGGGCCGAGGTGCTCTTTTACGCATAGGGAGAGGTTGGCTGTAAGCCCCGGCGCGCTGTTCGTGACGAAGAGCCTTTCTCCGATTGAGAAGGTCTCGCCCTGGACCCTCCTTATATCCCTGCCTTCTGTCATGGATTCGAAAAACGGTATTATCTTGTCCATCATGCGCAGTCTCGTGTCCTCAAGGAATATCGCGAGCGACGGCTTCAACGCATAGACTCTCGACAGGAATGCCGCGATGTCCTGTTCTTCTATGTTCTTGGGCGGCGAGGACTTGACCTCCACGTACACGAGCCGCCCTTCTACCGCCGCGACCACATCATAGTCGCCGCCCGAAGAAACACCTGAGAGCCGCACTCCCCATAAAGCCGGTGAGGCGAACTCCCTTTCAAAGACCCTTGCCACGAACCATTCGAGAGTGTCCCCGAAGCTGAAGACCGCCTCTGATTTGAGCCTGTACGCCCCGTCCTCCGCCTTTTCGATGACCCCGAGCCCAAAAAGAAATGAAAGATATTTTTCGACCCACTCAAGCGTTGAATATTTCAAAAGGTCTTCGGCCCGGAAGGATTTGCGCCTTTTTATTACCTCCCTCGCGAATATCCTGAAGGAGTACTTCCGGAGCATCAAATAAAGCTCGTCCTCGAAGGCAGAATCCAGCCCCGGCGGGAACAGGAGGTATTGCGCCGGGTTGGAAAGGAGCACCTCAAAGCCCCTTCTCGTCAGCATCTCCCGCACCGGGTGGTTTTCGCCTGCCATTGCCCGACCTCGCTAAAACATGATTTTTGCCGTTTACTCTCTTATATCTTTATTATATAAATAAAACTTCATTCAAATAGACTGGAAAGGATTTATTGATATAATTCCCTTATGGAAAAACCAATACCGAAAAGAAGGCTTGGCAGGACCGGCGTTGAAGTGAGCATACTCGGGCCTGCGCGAAAGAAGGCAGCAGGTATTCCTCGCGAGCAAGTCCCACGCGAGGGATAAAAAGGGGGCGGCTGCCCATCTTGAAGAGTCGTTGAGGAACATGAAGACCGACTACCTCGACCTGTGGATGATACACGATGTCAGGACAGAGGACGACATAAGCCGGGTATTCGGCCCGGAAGGCGCTCTTGAAGCCTTTGTGGAGGCCAGAAGCAAGGGGCTGGTGAAGTATATAGGCGTGACCGGCCACCACGACCCGGTTATCATAAGAAAATGCCTTGAGGCCTTTGACTTCGATACGGTCCTCGTGCCGGTGAACCCGGCAGAACCTTTCTACAAGTGCTTTCTCGATGAGGTGGTCCCGATAGCCAGCGTAAAGGACACTGCCATAATGGGCATGAAGGTCTACATGAAAGGGCTGCTTCAGGCCCCGAAGAGGCTGCTTTTAAGCTACGCGCTCACCCAGCCCATCACAACTGCCGTAGTCGGCTGTGACAACATAGAACAGCTGAACGAGAACGTCGAGGCGGCAAGTGGCTTTCAGCCTTTGAAGTACAAGGAGATACAGAGGTTCGGGCAGATGGTAGAACCGTACGCCCGGCAGCTCCTTTACTACAAACCCTAAAAATTGTCCTTTTTCCCGATCTCTTTGTCAGGGCGGAAGTAAAAATGCTCACATATTTGTCATATATGCTCCGCTTTTTACTTCCACCCTTCCTCGACCTCGGAAAAAAATCCTAATTTTTAGACGCATCTCAAAAAAATCAAATCACATATTCCACTGATTACAACTGAAAAATCAGATGGGAAATTTGAGACAATCCGTCAGGATATCCCGACCTCTACAAGTATAAGCTCTGTGTCTCCGATTGCTGTGATAGTCACTTCTTCCTCTCCGACCGCCTTTGCCGCGCCGAGGCGTTTTACCCGTTTGCCGTTAACTTTTACCGGCCCGCCTTCGAGCGCGTACACATAGGCCCCCCTGCCTGGGGCGAGCCTGTGCGTAACCGTATTGTCCCTTTCGAGAAAGCAGGAGAGGACTTTGGCGTCCGCATGGATGGGCAGCGCGCCATTGCCTTCCGGCGCGACGACTGGAAGGAGCTTGTCCGTTCTTTCGCCTTGTTCCACTTCCTTCTGCTCGACTGAGGGGGTTAAGCCCTTTTCTTCCGGGTAGAACCACATCTGGATGAAGCGCAGCGGCTCATCAACCCTGTTGTTTATCTCTGAGTGCCACATGCCCGAGCCAACGGTCGTGTGTTGGACCCAGCCCTTTTTAAGGACGCCGCCCTTGCCGTGCTCGTCTGCGTGGCGGAACTCCGCACCGGCGCAATATGTCACTACTTCGATTTCCCTGTGAGGGTGAAGGGGCCAGGTAGCCCCGGGCGAGAGCGTGTCGTCGTTAAGGACCCGGAGAGCGCCGAAGCTGGTGTTCTCCGGGTCGAAATACGGGCCGAACGAGAAGTGCCAGCGGCCTGTGAAAGTCCCGTCCTGGATGGCGCCGTTTGCCTGATAGATCTCTTCCGGCTCCCGGACAATCAGCATGGGCCCTCCTAAGCGGCCTTTCCTTTGGCGATGAGCTCCCTTACGGCCTTGAGCGCCTCTTCGAAGTTCACATTGTCAGTGGCCTCAGGGACGATCTGGGCATAGGTGATGTTATTGTACGCGTCGGCCACGAAAATCCCTCTGGCCAGAAGCCGCAGCTCTTTTATGAGCACGCCGTAGTTCTCGCCGAACGAGGCGTTCCTGTGGTCCGAAAGCGTCGAGACCCTGTCTATTCCGGCTGTCGAGCAGAACCTCTTTATGGCGAAGGGGAGGTCCATCGTGACATTAAGGACGGCTACTTTGTCGCCCAGCGAGGAGGCCTGTTCGTTGAATTTGCGGAGCTGGGTGTCGCATACGCTGGTATCCAGCGAGACCGCGACGCTTATGAGCTTGACCTTGTCCTGGAAGTCCTTGAGCGTGACCTCGTTAAGGTCCTGGTCGACGAGCGTGAAGTTCGGGGCCTTGTTGCCTGCCTTTATCTCAGGGCCAACGAGAGTAAATGGTTTTCCCTTCAGGGTTATCCTGTCTTTTCTTTCCATATCATCCTCACTTTCTTGAGTAATTCTCGTAACTGACGAACTCATCCAGCTCCCTCCTGAAAGGGCGGGGAAGGAGCGTGGTCCCTTTTTTCAGGTTACCTATTGCTATGAGCATTATCACGACTTTGTTTTCGGGTATGTTGAACTCTTTTTTGACGCACGCTTCATCAAAGCCGTCCATGGGGTGCGTATCAAAGCCCATGCCCTTTGCCGCTATCATCAAGGTCATCGCGTAAAGAGCGGTGTTTTTCGCGGCGAAGAGTTTTCTTGTAATGCTGTCCCTTGCCCCATAGAGCGAGTCCATCATTCCGGAGTAAGCTTCCCGTGCCCCAGGCTGCATATAGCCAAGAGCCTGCCAGCTTTCCAGCACCCTGTCCTTGTTCTCTTCAACGCCATCCGGGTCAGCAACCATTATAAGCACGGCCGCGGCGTCTTCTACCTTCTGCTGGTTCATGGCGCAGCCCCTGAGAGTCTTTTTTCTTTCAGGGTCGCGCACTGCTATCACCTTCCAGGGCTGGAGGTCAAAGGAGGATGGCGCGAGGTTGGCCAGCTCTAAAAGCTCGTTCAAGACGCTGTCAGGGATGCTCTTGCCTGGTTCGAAAAAGTTTATCGCGCGCCGTTCCCTGATCGCCTGAATGGTATCCATCTGTGTGGCCTCCTTAACGGAAATAGCTTGATTAAAGCCTATCAGAATAGATAATCCTGTCAAATAGGGCGGGCCGGGTTGTTTGTACGTCTGCTATAATCAATGGGGCCGTTTAGCCGTCGTGAAAGTGGGAGGGAAGGTGGCAAGACTTGCCGGGCTCGCGAGGTTCATACAGATGGCCGCGCTCGCGTTTCTAATAAGCGGGTGCGCGGCCGCGCCGGTCGCGCTACTTCCGGCAGCCGTGCCAGCCATCATAGCCGGGGCGGGCGGCGGCATAACCTATACTTTCACCAATATCGCGTACAGGACAATAACCAGGCCGCCTGAGGAGATAGAAAGGGCTGCCTTGAAAGCGATGGAGAAGATGTCCATCAGGGTGGAAAATCTCAGGCACAAGGAATATGACACCGAGATACGCGCGAGGACAAGGCAGTTGAAGATCATCATAACCCTCGAGCGCATGACGCCCACCCTTACAAGGATGAAGGTGAACGCCAAAAAAGGGCTCATATTCAAAGACAAGAACACGGCTTTTGAGATAATATATCAGACAGAGTTTTTTCTTTCCGGGGCCGCTGAATCACTCAAAGGAGCGCAGGTTCAACCAGGGTCAATGCAGGAAAGCTTGCAGGGCGGACGATGATACCCATAAAAGACAATATCCCTTCAGGGACATATCCTTTTGTCACAGTAACCTTGATAGCGCTCAACGCGGCCGTTTTTCTTTATCAGCTCACCCTCGGCATGACGGGCGTGGAGAACTTCATCTATAAAACCGCGGCCATTCCGGTCGAGATAACCAGATTCTATGACATCGGGCCCAGCGCCATCGTCCCTCTTCCGTTTACGCTTCTGACGTCCATATTTGTCCACGGCGGCCTTTTTCATATTGGCGGCAACATGCTCTTCCTCTGGATATTCGGCGACAACGTGGAAGACAGGTTCGGGCATTTTGCCTTTTTTATTTTTTATCTCCTCGCCGGGGTTGCGGCGAGCCTGGCTCATATCATGCTTGAGCCCGAATCCACCGTGCCGATGGTCGGCGCGAGCGGCGCGATAGCCGGAGTCCTCGGGGCCTACTTCCTCCTTTTCCCCAGGGCGCAGGTAAATACCCTTGTCATACTGCCCCTGTACATATCAATGGTGAGGCTGCCTGCCCTGT
>JACPGA010000077.1 GCA_016182705.1 Deltaproteobacteria bacterium | reverse complement strand
GTCAAGACGACAAAGCTCGGGGCATATGACTTCCTGGAAAAGCCGCTTTCGCTCGACAAGGTGGTCTTGACGGTCGAGCACGCCATCGAGCATAAGAGGCTCTTGGAGGAGAACAGGCATTTAAAGCAGAAGGCCTGGGCAAAGTACGAAATAATAGGGAATTCACAGGCCATCCAGGCCTTGAAGAGCGACATAGAGAGGGCCGCGCCTTCTAACTCGTGGGTGCTTATAACCGGCGAGAACGGCACGGGCAAGGAGCTTGTCTCCAGGAACATACACCTTCAGTCGAACAGGTCGGGCAAGCCCTTCATAGAGGTCAACTGCGCCGCCATACCCGAAGAGCTTATCGAAAGCGAGCTCTTTGGCCATGAGAAGGGGGCCTTCACCGGCGCCCACCAGAGGAAGGCCGGAAAGTTCGACATGGCCGACAAGGGTACCATATTCCTCGACGAGATAGGCGACATGTCGCTCAAGACCCAGGCCAAGATATTGAGGGTGCTGCAGGAGAAGTCGTTCGAGAGGGTAGGGGGGACCGAGAACATAACCGTCGACGTGAGGGTCATAGCCGCCACGAACAAGGATCTGAAGGAAGAGGTATCAAAGGGAAGGTTCAGGGAAGACCTCTTTTACAGGCTCAATGTCATTCCTTTTCACGTGCCGCCTTTGCGTGAACGGCGGGAGGACGTGCCTTTGCTCCTCAGCCATTTCCTCAAGGAGTTCGCGCGCGAGACGGCAAGGGAAGTGCCTGCCATAAGCAAAGAGGCCGTGGAGATACTCTGCGCCTACCGCTGGCCGGGAAACGTTCGCGAGCTGCGCAACATGGTCGAAAGGCTCGTCATAATGGCCCGTTCCAATACGATAACGCCCGAGGACATCCCGTCCAATATAAAAGGGGCGCAGCCCGCCCAGTCAGGGAACCTGTTCAGCGGAAGCCTCCTGAAAGAGGCGAGAAGGGACTTTGAGCGGGAGTTCATAATGAGAAAGCTGAAGGAGTTCGGCGGCAATATAGCCAGGACAGCCGAGGCAATAGGCATAGAAAGGAGCCATCTTTACAGGAAAATAAAGAGCTACGGGATAGAACACGAAGACGCAAACGAACTTGAAAACGCATAACAGGCACATTCACGCCTGACGATTTAAGGCCCTTCACCACAGATGCACCCCTTCATTGAGCTGGCCTCACCTTGGAAACTTCATCTTGAAATGATTTATTTACACTTTTAACTTGACATATATTAACAATCTGTTAATATATGGTTAAGGTTAACGTATTATTTACTAAATCAGCTCCACTCATCATGAAGAATTACAGCGAGGAAGAAATGGGGAGCCTGCCAGCAAAGGATTACTTCCACGAGGCGGTGCAGATGAAAAGACCTGTCGTTCTACTGGTCGACGACGACCCACAGGTATTAGAGACTTTGAAGTTCGTGCTGGGCGACTCTTATGACCCGATTTGCGCTAAAAGCGGGGTCGAGGCGGTCTCCACGGTAAAAAACCAGTCGGTTGACATAGTGCTCATGGACCTGCAGCTACCCGGCATGGGTGGGCTCGAGGCATTGAAGCTCATAAAGGAATACGACAGCTCCATAGGGGTGCTGGTGCTCTCAGCTTCCGACAGCGCTGAGCAGGCTGTCCTGGCCTTAAGACTCGGCGCGTACGATTACCTGACCAAGCCCTTTGACTCGGATAAGCTTCTTGCCACGCTTGAAAGGCTCTCCGAGGGGCTCCAGCTCAAAAACGAGGTCGCTTTTCTAAGGGAAGAATTGAATGAAAAGCAGGGCTACGGGGAGATAATAAGCAGGTCGCCGAGGATGAAGAGGGTATTCGAGCTGATAAAGGCAGTCAGCAATACCGCTTCAAATGTCCTCATAACAGGGGAGAGCGGCACAGGAAAGGAGCTGGTCGCGCGCGCCGTCCAGTCGATGGGCACAAGAAAAGACAAGCCTTTCGTAGCTGTAAACTGCGGGGCTGTGCCTTCCGAGCTGATGGAAAGCGAGCTGTTCGGCCATGAAAAGGGCTCGTTTACCGGAGCCCACCAGCGCAAGATCGGCAAGTTCGAGTTCGCTGACAACGGGACGGTCTTCCTCGACGAGATATCGACCCTCCCGATGCACCTCCAGATAAAACTTCTCCGTGTTCTTCAGGAAAAGTCATTCGAGAGAGTAGGCTCGAACACCTCTATCAAGGTCGACATAAGGGTCATAGCGGCTACCAACGTTGACCTGGCCGAAGAGGTCAGGAAGGGGCGCTTCAGGGAGGACCTTTACTACAGGCTCAAGGTCGTCCCAATAGAGCTGCCGCCACTTCGCGACAGGAAAGAGGACATACAACTGCTGCTGAATCACTTCCTTGAAAAGCATGGCAGGACCTGCAACAAACGTATTGCGGGGATAACGGATGACGCCCGGGCTCTTTTGAACGAATACCGCTGGCCCGGCAATATCCGCGAGCTGGAAAATCTCATGGAAAGGCTTGTCGTGCTCGCGGAAGACGGCAGCATCATCACAATAGCCGATATGCCTTCCGGCATAGTCCCTGAGGCTGCGGATGCCCCGGCTTCCGAAAGCAGGGACCTCAGGGAAGCTGTGCAGGTCTTTGAGAAGCGCTATATAATAAGCGCGCTCAACAGGACAGGCTGGAACAGGGTTGAGACCGCGAGGAGGCTCAATATCCACAGGAACACGCTTCTTCTGAAAATGAAAGAACTCGACATACATGAGGCTGGCGAGGGTGGCAGGCGGTCAGGTTAGCGTGGTTTTTGCCATAAAAATATGAACCGCCGACAGTCAGGGTGAGCGCACTGGCACACTCTGAAATACGAATGAGCTTTTCAGCCGGATACATATGACAAGAGCACCCCGCTGATAAGCCACGCGAAAACTCTTCGATTTTAACGAAGAGGTATCAGCAAGCCCTGTTCAACTGGCCAGGCGCTTTGAAACAAAAGCAGCTACTCGGCAAGGCCGATCTGCTTCATGAACGCGTGGTTGTCCCAGAACAGCCACTCTTCGACCATGACTCCGTCCTTCCAGTGGCCGATGGTTGCCATTTGCAGTTTGAACTTCCTGCCGGTAGGCGGGATCGTCTTGCCGCCGGGGGCTGTCATCGGTTTAGAAAACGTCCCTTCCATGATGCCCATGACAGTCGTCCATTCACCTTGCGCTATCTTTATGGGGTGTTCCTTTATCCGGGTATCAGGCGCGTAGACGAACATCGCCTTAAGGTCTTTTATATGCTCCTCGATGCCACGGGTGGTGCGCCCGTCAGGCCAATGGACGACGATATCCTTATGGTGGCTTTTCGCAAGCTGGTCCCACTTCTGGCCTGTAAATATGTTGTAATCGAGATCATCGAATGTCTCAAGGTTATGCTCTTCAAGCTTTCTGGCTTCCATGGCGTACTCCGTTGCTGCGCTCAGAACATCCGCAACTGTACGCAGCTGTTACGAGATAAAAAATATCGATACTTTGAGGATGACATAACTGTAAGGGTTGTCAAGAAACGAACGGGGAGTGAAGACGCTGGAATTTTGATGCTTGGCCAACTGATTCAGTCGTAATTCAGGCTGCTTTGCCCAGGCGGTTATTCCCGTTACAGCGCGCGGGTATGGTGAAGAAAAAGGTCGAACCCTTGCCTGGTTCGGATTCCACCCAGACATGGCCGCCGTGCCTCTCGATTATGCGCTTAGTCACGGCAAGGCCAATCCCTGTGCCCGGGTACTCTTTTTCATGAAGGCGCCG
>JACPGA010000076.1 GCA_016182705.1 Deltaproteobacteria bacterium | reverse complement strand
GCAGTCGAACATGTCCACCCCCATTTCAACGGCGTAGACGAGGTCTTCGGGCGTGCCCACGCCCATAAGATACCTGGGCTTGTCCTGGGGCAGGAAGGGGACCGTGGCGGCTATCATGTCCTTCATGAGCCCCTTTTCCTCGCCGACGGACAAGCCCCCTATTGAGTAGCCGTCAAAGTCCATGTCAACAAGGGTCTGGGCGCTGATCTTGCGCAGGTCTTCGTACATGCCTCCCTGGACTATCCCGAACAGGGCCTGGCCGTTCGGAATCTTGGCGTCCTTGCACCTTCTGGCCCACCTGTGCGTAAGGTTCATGGACTCAACGGTGTACTCCCTGTCAGCCGGATAAGGCGTGCACTCGTCAAGTGGCATTATGATGTCGGCCCCGAGAGCCTCCTGTATCTCTATGGCGCTCTCCGGTGTCAGGGCGCATCTCGTACCGTCGAGGTGCGAGCTGAACTGGACGCCCTCTTCGGTAATCTTCCTCAATTTACAGAGGCTGAAGACCTGAAACCCTCCGCTGTCGGTAAGTATGGGCCCTTTCCAGTTCATGAACCCGTGAAGGCCGCCCAGGTCGGCCACCAGTTTGTGGCCGGGACGAAGATAAAGGTGGTATGTGTTGGCGAGTATTATCTCGGCGCCTATTGTCGTGAGTTCTTCCGGGGTCAGGCCCTTTACCGAGCCCTTTGTCCCAACCGGCATGAAAACCGGCGTGGTAAAAGAGCCGTGCGGGGTGACGGCACGCCCCAGCCTCGCGGATGAGTCTTTTTTAATCAGTTCGAATGAGAATTTCATCGGCTTGCGGATTCCTCTTTATCTCTTCTTTGGCCCTGCGGCCCTGATAACCAAATATTATAGCAGACTATTCTTACTCTATGAACATCGCGTCGCCATAGCTGAAAAACCTGTACTCTTTCCGCACCGCCTCTTTGTAGGCATTTAAAACGAGCTCCCTTCCGGCAAAAGCGCTCACCAGCATGAGGAGCGTGGACTCGGGCAGATGAAAGTTGGTCAAAAGCGCGTCTACCACCTTGAACCTGTATCCAGGGTAGATGAACAGGTTGGTAGAACCTTCGAGTGCCGGGGAGTCGAGGCCGGACGCGGCGCATGCCTCAAGGGCTCTTGTCGATGTAGTGCCGACCGCGACGACCCTCCTGCCCTCTTCCTTTGCTTTCATTACGCGCGAGAAAACGGAGGCGTCTATCCTGTACCGCTCCATCATCATCCGGTGCTCTTCTATTTTTTCAACGCGCACCGGCATGAAGGTGCCGGGGCCGGTATGGAGAGTGACATGGCAGACCTCGACGCCCATGGCCTTTATCACGGCAAGAAGCTCCCCTGTGAAATGCAGGCCTGCCGTGGGGGCGGCCACAGCCCCGTCCACTCCGGCGAATACGGTCTGATAGCGACTTAAGTCGGCATCCGTGGCCTCTCTTTTTATATACGGAGGCAAAGGCACCTTGCCAATTTTTTCGAGGTCAAGGGCGCTGGAAAAACGGCAGATGAAAAGGCCCTCTTCATCCTGCCCAAGCATCTCACCTTCGACGCCGTCGAATAATACTTTTGTGCCGGGCTTCAATCCTTTGGCAGGCTTGGCAAGGCACTTCCATTCCTCAACCCCGGCGTCAGTCTTCTCCACGAGCAGCAGCTCGACCTTACCGCCTGTGGGCTTAGCTCCTAAGAGCCTCGTCGGTATTACTTTCGTGTCGTTCAGGACGAGCAGGTCGCCGGGCCTCAAACACATCGGAAAATCCCTGAAAAAACGGTGGCCTATCGCGCCGTCCTTCTTCGAAACCGTCATCAGGCGCGAAGAGTCCCTTTCGCCCAGGGGCTCCTGGGCTATGAGACTTTCGGGCAAGTCGAATGTGAAGTCCTTGAGGTCCATATTCTTTCTGCTGTCATTGCGAGGATCGAAGGCGACGACAATTTTTGCAGGATAGCAAAAATTGAACTTCGAGCTTAAGCGAGAAGGCCCGAAGGGTCGAGCCCCATGGATGGGGCTCGATAAGCAATCTCTAAGCTGCTTGATTTACTTAAAAGACGAGATTGCCTCGCTGCGCTCGCAATGACAAATCAAAAAATTAACGAGGATTTTAAAAAGCCCCGATTTGACAACCGGCTGTTTCCGGCTGAAAACTTGAACAGGCCTGACGCGAAGCATACCACAAGGCGTGCCACTTTCCTGAAATCTCCCGTCTGCCGGGCGAGGTCAGGACAGGGCTCGGGAACCCCGCGCAGGCCTTTACTTTTTTGCCGTTACGAAAGCGGGCGCTACCAGGCCTTTGTAAGCTCTGTGCCAGGGTAGAAGTGGAGCAGGATTTCCCTGTAGGAGTAGCCGTTTTCAGCCATGCCCTTCGCGCCCCATTGGGAAAGCCCCACGCCGTGTCCGGAGCCCCTGCCCCTGAACACAAACATCTCTGAACCCCGTTCGACATCGAATATGGCCGACCTCCAGACCGAATAGCCAAGTATGCTCCTCAAGTCCTCGCCGGAAACCCTTACCTCCCGGCCTTCTGCGTCCCTTATTGCGAGCACCCTTACCCTGCCAGCGGGGGTGGTCTCCATGACCTCTACTTCCCGCGGGTCTCCTATATTTTTTCCAGAGCGCCTGAGCTGTTCGCCGAGATTTGAAGCGCCAGCAGTATAATCCCATTCATACCTGGGCGCGCCCTCGTCAAACGGGCTTTCAACGGACACGAGATACGGGTAGTCCCTCGACCATACGAATTTTGAAGATTCTGTCATGCCGCCCGCGTTGGAATGGTAGACAGTAAGCGCTGGCTCGTCGCCGAACATGAGGACCTCTCCGGCGGTGGCCTGCACCGCGTTTACCGCGGCCTTATCCTCTGCCGACGCTCCGCTGTAGACCTGGCCCATGACCGAGCTCTCGACATGCCAGAGGGCTCCCGCGCGCTTGTTCCTGTTGAAAAGGGCGTATGTCCTCGCGATGACGGCCTGGGTCTTGATGACGTCCTCAGACCACCTCGAAGATATCTCGTTATTTATTATCCCGGCAAGGTATGACTCGATATCCACTTCATTTATGACCAGAAGGCCCTGCTTGCCTTCGGCGATCTCGATATTGCCCCTGTAGGGGCGGCCGTTCACGAGTATATGCCCGCCCTCCGGGAAGAGCCTCAGGGGAAGAGGCTTTTGCTTTCCGTTTACCCGGACATATCCCGCCGCCGCGTCCCTTACCACGATCGAACCCCTGTCAGTGCCCTTCAATTCGAGCGAAGCTGTCCCTTTCATTATAAGGACGCGAATGCGCTCGCCGTGACCAGCTTGACCGGGGGCCGTATGCAGGCACCCCGAGACAAAGAACACGAACAGGATTACAAGACGCCAGGGCCTATCCTTGAAATAAGAGAGCACGTTTTTTTCCGGGGATCAAAAGATACGGACCGCGAAAAGAAGCAGCGGTCCGGGGATTGCAATTGCATTCCGATTATCCTCGGGTTTCCGAGGGTTTCCGCGTTGAAGCGGAACAACTTCCATTCAGCTCAGGATATCCCTTATGGCTAAAATAAGCACAATTCCAGCAGCCATTATGCCGAAACCTATGACCCTCATCTTCTTCTCGGGGAGGCTGTGCACCCAGTGCGCCCATTGCTTCACGGCCTTTGGGAAACCGAAGTACGGTATGCCTTCCATTACAAGAAGAGCTCCGAGCATCATGAGAAGATAGTTTAAATTTTCAGACTGATAATTCATCCAGCACCCCTCGTTAAAGCCGGTTAAAAAGCTCCATATGCTTTTCGTCGAGGAGTGAAGAGAAGAACCAAGCAGATGGACTTTCGATTGTGATTACTTGCCCTTGCAGTTGCAGAGCTTCCTCAGGTAATCCTTGAGCGAGGATATCTCCGCCTTTGAAAGAGTCTTGCCGTATGGCGGCATGAGGCTCGACTTGCTCGTTGCCGGGCCGCCTTCGGTTATCGCGTTGATTATGTCGGCGTCCGTGAGCTTATTCATCTCAACGGCGCTCGTATGGTCGCGGGGGCTCACGGGCATCTCCCTGGTGGCGTTCGGCCCGTCTCCCATGCCCTTCAACCCGTGACACTGGGCGCAGTGGAACCTGTACAGGTCTTCGACAGCCTCACCCGAAGCAACGGACGCGCCAGCGGATAAAACAAAGGCAAAAGTGATTATCGATAATGAAAACCATTTGACGCGCATTGGCTCTCCTTTTTTAAAGGCTACCTGAAATCAATTGAGGCTTCCGACATAGGAGGCAAGCTCCTTTATTTCAGCCTCGTTCAGTATGCCGGAGTAGACCGGCATCATCTTCACGGGCTTGAAAGCCTTGGGGTTTTTCAGGTACGAGTAGACCCAGTCCGGGTTGAGCCGCTCAAAAGCACCGATGAACGACGGGCCAGAAAGGCCGCCGGCCATCTTGCCCCTGACCCTCATGCTGTGGCAGCCGTAACATGACTGTTTTTTCAAAAATATTATCCGGCCTTTGGGCGACTCGGAGGCCGCTATGCCAAGGGACTTCACCTCAGGCGACTTGAGGCTCATGAGGTATGCCGCCACATTAGATGCATCCTTCGCGGAAAGCTTCGGGTGGTCGCCCCTGTTCCTGTCGGTAACGGAGTTGTACGCGAGCGGCCTTATGGGCTGAGGGCTCGCGAGCCACTTTTCAAGGAAGCCGGATTTGAACTTGCTGCCCGCGTACCAGAGCTCAGGGCCCTTTTTGGCCAGCTGGTCTTTTATGGTCTTCTCTTTCGCAGGCCCCTGTACCTGATGACAGAGCGCGCACTTGTTCGCGTCAAAGGTCTTTTTCCCCTCGTCAACACCGGCAAAGGAAGGGACGGCCCAAAGGACTGCGGCAGACAAAAGCCCTGCCGCGAATAAACGCCTGATTATCATTTACGGCTCCTTTTTAAGCTCTTTAAAACGATACGCAAAGAGCTTCACAGATAAGGATAAAACGTTTGTTATTCGCCAGATAAGACCTTGCCATCGCAAACGGCGCCATACATTGAAAAAATACCGGGACAAGGCAGCTTTTATGGTAACTATAAGGAAGGAGTTTGTCAAGGGGATTAGGACTGAAAAGGCTTTGGAAAACACAGACTTTCAAGAGTTTCCG
>JACPGA010000056.1:1703-8841 GCA_016182705.1 Deltaproteobacteria bacterium | reverse complement strand
TGAGTGAGGCTGGCCTTGCCCTTGAGAGAGTCGAGGGCAACGGCAAAGCCGTGGTTCTGCGAAGTTATCTCGACCTTGCCGGTAGTAAGGTCCTGCACGGGCTGGTTGCCGCCCCTGTGGCCGAACTTGAGCTTGTAGGTCTTGCCGCCCAATGCGAGCGAAAGTATCTGGTGGCCCAGGCAGATTCCGAATATGGGCTTTTTGCCGATGAGCTCCCGGACGGTCTCCTTGGCGTACCCTACGGCGTCCGGGTCTCCGGGGCCGTTCGAGAGGAATATGCCGTCAGGGTTCATGGCCAGAGCGTCCTTAGCCGGGGTCGAGGCCGGGACGACCGTAACCTGGCAGCCTGCCGCGGAAAGGTTGCGGAGGATGTTCTTTTTTATCCCGAAGTCATAGGCAACGACCCTGAACTTCTTTTTGGCGACCATGTCCGTCTTTGGGTAGCCGCCATTATCGAGATCCCAGAGCTCTCCGTGCCATTCGTAAGGCTGGGTGCAGCTTACTTCCTTTACGAGGTCCCTGCCAACGAGCGTCGGGGCTGCCTGCGCCTTTTTAACAAGCTTCGCGAAATCTCCCTCAACCGTCGAGATGACGCCCTGCATGGCGCCCTTGTCCCTGATGATGCGGGTCAGAGCCCTGGTGTCTATGCCGGAGATGCCGACTATCCTGTTCCTCATGAGATAGCCCATGAGGCTTTCGGTCGAACGCCAGTTCGACGGGAACAGGCAGGTCTCCTTGACTATGAAACCTTCTGCCCATGGCTTGACCGATTCGACGTCCTCGGGGTTTATGCCATAGTTCCCCTGCTGGGTATATGTCATCGTCACTATCTGCCCCTTGTACGAGGGGTCTGTGAGGACTTCCTGATATCCTGTGAGCGACGTATTGAATACGACTTCGGCTGTTGTTTCGCCCTCGGCTCCGAATGACGAACCTTCGAACACGGTCCCGTCGGCAAGGGCCAGTATCGCTTTTCTCAACTCTGCTTCCTTTCAGCTGATGGTCTTCTGGCTATTATAAAACGCCCGGCCTATGCCGGGCCACATAATTCTAACAGGCTGCTGAAAAACTCCGCTTTCGCACTTCTAATCTCTACTGTAAACGACTACCCCGCCCAGGATTGTTTTGACCGCGACACCCTTCAACTCTTTCCCGGCCCAGGGCGTGTTCTTTGACTTTGACTTGAGCTTTGCGGGCTCTACTGTCCACGACCTGTTGAGGTCGAATATTGCGATGTCAGCCGGACTCCCGACCGACAGTTTGCCGCCGGCGAGCTTGAAAGCCTTTGCTGGGCCGCAGCTCATTGCGTTGATCGCCTCAGCCAGGGTCAATACCCCTTCCTCTACAAGGCCATAGACCACTGAAAACGCCGTCTCAAGCCCAATGATGCCGTTTGCGGCCTTGTCAAACTCAACGTCTTTTTCAATTGACGCGTGAAGCGCGTGGTCTGTCGCGATAGAGTCTATTGGGCCGTCCTTGACGCCTGCCCTCAATGCTTCGACGTCTTCTTTCGTCCTCAATGGCGGGTTCATCTTGGCTTCGGTCCTGTACCCGATAACAGCTTCATCGGTAAGCGTCAGGTGATGCGGGGTCGCTTCTGCCGTGACCTTTACTCCCCGCTATTTCGCCCTTCTTATGAGCTCAACCGAACCCCTTGTGGAAACATGCGCCACATGGAGTCGTCCCCCTGTAAGCTCGGCCAACGCAATGTCCCTGGCAACTATCACATCTTCAGCCGCGTTCGGTATGCCCTTGAGCCCAAGGCGGGTTGCAACAACGCCTTCGTTCATCGAGCCGTGGCCTACGAGGCTTGAATCTTCCGCGTGGGTTATGACAGGCATCTGAAACTGGCTCGAATACTCCAGAGCCCTTCTCATGAGACCGGGGTCTGAGATTGGCACACCATCATCTGAGACAGCGACGCAACCGGAGGACTTCAATTCGCCCATCTCGGTTAGCCTCTCGCCCTTTTGTCCCTGCGTGACCGCGCCAACCGGGAAAACCCTTACTGGCTGGCCTTCGGCCTTTTTGAGGATATATCTGGTGACTGACTCGTTATCGTTGACAGGCTTTGTATTTGCCATGCACATGACGGCGGTAAATCCGCCAGCGGCGGCGGCCTTCGAGCCTGTCGCGATGTCTTCTTTATATTCATAGCCCGGTTCACGCAGGTGCACGTGCGGGTCGATAAGCCCGGGGACTACAACGAGGCCTGTCGCGTCAACTACGTCAACGTCTGTGCCGACCTCGGAAGTGTCCGCCTCTACCTTCTTGATCGAGGCAACGCGGCCGCCCATTACATATATATTGTAGAACCCGTCAAGGTTCTGGGCCGGGTCAACGACGCGGCCTCCTTTTATAACTAACCTGTTCATATTTTACTCTTCCTTGGCCGCTCCAAGCAGCAGGTAGAATATGGCCATCCTGACGGCAACGCCGTTCGTGACCTGGTCGAGGATGAGCGAATACGGGCCGTCGGCGACTTCCGAGGATATCTCAACGCCCCTGTTGATTGGGCCGGGGTGGAGGATGATGACATCCTCTTTCGCCCTTTTGAGCTTTGCCTCATCAAGGCCGTAAACCCTTGAGTACTCCCTTACAGTCGGGAAAAAAGACTCGCTCTGGCGCTCCATCTGTATCCTGAGCATCATTATCACATCAGCGCCACGGAGCGCGTCTTCCACATTTGAAGTGACCCTGCACCCGAGTTTTTCTATCCCGGCAGGGAGCATTGTCGGCGGGCCGGCAACCGTTACCTCAGAGCCCATCTTTGTGAAACCGTATATGTTAGACCTGGCGACCCTTGAGTGGGCTATGTCGCCGACTATCGCTATTTTAAGTCCTGAAAGAGTGCCTTTTTTTTCCTTGACGGTCAGCATGTCAAGAAGCGCCTGGCTCGGGTGCTCGTGCGCGCCGTCTCCGGCGTTCACTACAGAACAGCCGACATAGCCAGCGAGCATGTGCGGGGTGCCTGAGGATGAATGCCTTACCACGATGCAGTCCGGCCTCATGGCCTCAAGGTTCCTGGCTGTGTCGCGCAGAGTCTCGCCCTTCACCGCCGAGCTTGTCGAAACCGAGATATTGACCGCGTCCGCGCTCATGCGCTTGGCAGCTATCTCAAAGGAAGTCCTGGTCCTTGTGGAAGGCTCGTAAAAGAGGTTTATGACCGTCTTTCCACGAAGCGTCGGGACTTTCTTTATCTCACGCTCCGAGACTTCCTTGAAAGAGGCCGCGGTCGACAGGATAAGCTCGAGTTCGTCCCTGGTGAGGTCCTCTATGCCGAGGAGGTCTTTTCTTTTAAGCCGCATGCAAACTCATCCTTTACTGCTACTTGCCCTCTTGAGGCGCGGAATCGACTACGACCTCGTTCACCCCGTCGGTCTCGCTCAGGTGGACCTTGACGCCCTCCTTGCGGGAGGTCGGAAGGTTCTTGCCGATATAATCGGCTTTTATGGGCAGTTCCCTGTGTCCCCTGTCAACGAGCACGGCGAGCTGAATGGCCAGCGGCCTGCCGAAGTCCATGAGGGCGTTCATCGCGGCCCTGATGGTGCGGCCGGTAAAGAGCACGTCGTCGACCATGACGACCTTCTTGCCGTCGACCGGCGGTATCTCCATGCGTTTGAGCGAAGGCTGGTCTTTTTTAATGCCGAGGTCGTCCCTGTAGAGGGTCGCGTCAACCGCCCCCACAGGGAGCGAGACGCCTTCTATCTCCTCTATCTTTTTCCTGAGCCTCAGGGCGAGGTGGTAGCCCCTTGTAGGAATTCCGAGGATAACAAGGTTTTCAGTTCCCTTGTTCCTCTCGATTATCTCATGGGCGACCCTTGCCAGAGCCCTTTCAATGGCCTTATCATCGAGTACGACTTTTTTCATGGGCAAAAAAATACCTCCGCGCCTTTTTGGACGAGGAGGCATGAAGTTTTTTCAAAATATCGGCTCAAATCTCTTCCCCGTTTTTAATCTCTCAGGATTAAATTAAATGGGAGTTCAATTCTGATTGATTCTCTATCGAAGGACACCGCCTGAATCCTTGAGCGGCCCTCTTACATCAACACTGTAGACAAGCTCGCGATTGTACCTGTCGAAGAAGTTGAGCGTGACGGTATAATCGACTGTTATTCTTATCTCGTCGCTGCCCCGGATGATCTCGAGGTTTTTAGGGTCAAGCGGGATAGACCATGAGGCTGCCTTCTTTGTTATCCTGCTCGCCAGGACCTCGTCCGTGTACATATGGGCAAGCCTGACCTCCTCCTCGACTTCGGTCTTCAACATGTAAAAACCGGCGTAAGGAGGGACGACCTTGTACGCGCCGTAAACGCTGACGGCCAGAAACAAAAGCCAGAATAAGGCCTTGACGCTTATGAACCCGGCCTCTTTAAAACGGTTCCCGTTCACTGTGGTTTAGATATACAACGTTGAAGACGCGTAGTCAATACAATTCTTGAGTATCGCGGCAGTCAATCGGCCTGCATCGCGGGCGCCTTGATCGCGTCTTTAATCGATGTTTCGCTTAACCTGCCGCCCCTGCCGACGCAGACATACTCGAACCCGTGCTTTCTTACGTTCGCCGGGTCGTATATGTTTCTCAAGTCTATTATCCTGGGGCTCTTGAGCAGGCCCTTGAGCCTTCCGAGGTCGAGCTTTCTGAACTGGTTCCATTCAGTGAGGATTATGAGCGCGTCGCTTCCATCCGCGACTTCGTAGGAATCATTGCAGAACTCTATCGGCCCGGTCATTACCTTGCTCGCGTTTTCCATTCCGGCCGGGTCATAGGCTTTCACGGCTATGGCCGGGGACTCCCTTATGTCGTCGGTATTGGGCTTGAACGCGAGCCCGAGGACGCCTATCTGAGTGCCCTTGAGGTCGCCAGTGAGCCCTTTTATCTTTTCGAGCATCCTTTCCCTCAAGTCCTGGTTGACCTCTACGACAGCCTCAACTATCTTGAAAACGTAGTCGTTGTCCCTGGCTATCCTGGTTATGGCCATCGTGTCCTTAGGGAAGCAGGAACCGCCGTAGCCGGGGCCCGCGTGCAGGAACTTGGAGCCTATCCTGTTGTCCAGGCCCATGCCCTTGGCTACCATGTGCACGTCCGCGCCGACCTTTTCACAGATGGTGGCGACCTCGTTTATAAACGAAGGCGTACTTGATGAGCTCGGATGTCTCAATGTCTGTTATTACGAAGGGCGTCTCAATGAGGTAAAGCGGCGAGTACAGGTCCTTCATTATGGCTATGGCCTGCTCGCTCCTGGCGCCGAGCACGACCCTGTTGGGCCTCATGAAATCCTCGACCGCCGAGCCTTCCCTCAGGAACTCGGGGTTCGAGACAACATCGAACTTGTGGTCCTCGCCCTGCTCCTTCTCTATTATGCTCTCTATGAGCTTGCCCGTGCCGACCGGAACTGTGGACTTCGTGACTATGACCTTGTAGCCGTTCAGGTTTTTAGCGATGGTCCTGGCGACCTCTTCTATATAGCTCAGGTCGGCGGAGCCGTCTTCCTTCGGGGGCGTGCCCACGGCGATGAAGATGACGAGGGATTTCTTTATGGACTCGCTCAAGTCAGTGGTAAAGGTGAGCCTGCCCTCGTTTATGTTCTTATCGACTATTTCCTTGAGCCCGGGCTCGTATATGGGTATCTCGCCCCTTTTGAGCATATCTATCTTCGAAGTGTCCTTGTCAACGCATGAGACGTTCACGCCGAAGTCGGCGAAGCATGTGCCTGTGACAAGGCCAACGTAACCGGTGCCGATAACGCAGATATTCATAATGAAAAGGACCCTCCGTGTCTTGAAGTAAAAATGGTAATATCGCTGGAACTTATGAAAAGCTTTAATTTCCGATGGCTTTTCAAACACTCCGGCGTAATCAGTATAAACGTGGTCCCTTTTCGTGTCAAGGAGTATAAAGTCCTCCGGTTTCGAATGTAAAGCTCTTTAATTGATAGGTTTTTTCGCCAGAAAAACAGGCATGGCATTCAGGCCGGAACAGGGAAAGGAGCAGGCAATGCCGGGAGGCTCTGCCTGCTTAAAAGGCCTTCATAAGCGGGGGTAATTTCGGCAGGGTCGGTTAGTGCGGATTAAAGCTGTTATCCGGCAGGTTGAAAAGCTCGGAAAATGCAGACGATCCTTTACGTAAATACTTCCGAAGGGCAATAAAACTCTCCGGCTTTCCTGAAGGCCGCGCGAAAGCCCAGCCAGCGACCGTTCGGCCACTTTTTAAAACTGTACAGTCGATAACACGGAGCCACGTCTCCGGACGGCGTGATGACAAATGAGCTCTCCTCTGAAATGCAGCTTTCAGCGGATGTGTCTTTTGAAAACGGGATGTCAATTGCCGCGCCCATCCTCTTGCGCTCGAACAAAAACCGGAGAGCCCCTTCCAGCTCAAAAATGTCCGGACAGATGGACGCGAAACGCGAATTGTCCATTGAATGTCCATGCCTTAAAAGTCTTCTGAACTTCATCCGGACTCCAAGCGCGGCTCCGTCAGCGAGAATAGCCGGAAGCGCGCTGATATTCGACCGTGTCAGGGTAATGCTCGCGGCAACATTGATACCCGCCATTTTCGCCGCTTCGACAGCCTTCAGGGATTTTTCATACAACAAGACTCTTTCCGTGTATCCGTCCGTCCATGAAAGGCTGACGACCAGCTGGCCGAGACTTTCGAGTTTAGACAAATTCCGCTCCACGAGAAGCCCGTTCGAGCACAAGGACGTCTCAATGCCCTGCTCCCGGCAGAATGTCAGCAGCGCCCCGATGTCGGGCCTCGTAAGCGGCTCGCCGCCGTCGAATTTAAGAGAGCGCGTACCGATTTCCCGAAGCTCGCGGACCATTGCCTTGACCTCGCCTGTCGAGAGCTCTTCTCCCCTGAACCTCCAAATATCACAGTGCTCGCAGATGATATTGCAGATGTATGTTGATATGAACCTGACAGAGACCGGGAGCCTATCGCACCGGAAGTACGATGCATTCATAACCCTCCCAAGCCAGCGAATTAGAAACATACATGGCCTTAAAGGTCAACAACTCCGGTAAATGTGAGGCAAAAACAGGACCGCGGGGACGGCCCTGTGCTGGCAACTCATGCCGGCCCATGTTCAGGGGAAAGCCGGCAGTATCAGCCTTTTCAGACAGCCGCGCGCTG
>JACPGA010000056.1:0-1686 GCA_016182705.1 Deltaproteobacteria bacterium | reverse complement strand
TCCTGCCTTGTAGGCTTATCCAGGGGGTGGACGAGGTCCCTGTAAGTGCCGTCTTTCATCTTCTTTGCGGGCATTGCCACAAAATAGCCGGTAGTGCCTTTAATGATCTTCATGTCCCTGATCACGAAACAGTCGTCGAGCTTGATAGTCACATAAGCCTTGAGCTTCTCGTCACCATCTACCGGAAGAACCTTGATCTCAGTGATACGCATTCAATACCTCCTTGGGGTTTGTTGTTTGGTTCCAGGTTCTGCGCGGACCTTCACAGGACCGGACAGATACAGGGCCGTCGATTTTCGTTTCATTTATATGTATTGCAACGAAAGTGCCAACGCGCTCTGTAAAAAAATGTTTAGAAAAATCAAGAAGATGAAAACCTGGCTGGATTTTTTTTATTGATTCAGGAGCACAATTCCTTGTGCATGACGCACTTAGAATTGTGCATACGAAGCACTTCCATATCCCTGAACCGGCGTTTTCCTGAACATGGCTGACCCTTCGTGAAAGGCCGCAGGAAAATCGCGCGCTCATGCCTTTAAAAGACCAGCATAATCCGTTGACTTTCACCTTGGATTTGCATTAATCTATCCACCATGAAAAAACTTACATACTCTGACGCAGGCGTTAATATCGACGAGGGCAACAGGCTCGTGGGTCTCATAAAACCGTCGGTTCGCTCGAGCTATCGAAAAGAAGTGATGGGCGACATAGGCGGGTTCGGGGCACTGTTCTCCGGAAAGTTCAAAGGGCTTAAAGAACCGGTGCTCGTATCCTCAACTGACGGCGTGGGCACCAAGCTCATGGTCGCCTTCATGGCGGACAAGCACGACACTGTCGGCATCGACCTCGTGGCCATGTCCGTGAACGACATCCTCGTAAGCGGCGCGGAGCCGCTTTTCTTCCTCGACTACTTCGCCACAGGCAAGCTTGACGCTAAAAGAGCGGCGCAAGTCGTAAAGGGCATCGCGAAAGGCTGCAAAACGGCCGGCTGCGCCCTCATCGGCGGCGAGACAGCCGAGATGCCGGGCCTTTACAAGCCAGGTGAATACGACCTCGCCGGTTTTGCCGTAGGCGTGGTCGACAGGAAAAAGATAATCGACGGCTCGAAAATCAAGGCTGGCGACAAAATAATAGGCCTGCCCTCAACTGGCCTCCACAGCAACGGATACTCTCTGGCGAGAAAGATAGTATTCGATGTGATGAATCTCAAGATGACCGACAGGCCCGAAGGCCTCGGCCAGGAAGTCGGCGCAGCGCTGATATCGCCGACAAAGATATACGTAAAGCCTGTCCTTGCCCTTGGAAAAGAAGTCGATATCCTTGGCATGGCCCATATAACAGGCGGAGGCTTCACTGACAACATCCCCCGCGTGCTTCCAAAGAATGTGAAGGCCGTAGTCGAGAAGGGCTCCTGGCCCATCCCGCCCATCTTCAGCCTCCTTAAAAAAGGCGGCAACCTCGAAGACGCCGAGATGCTGCGCACCTTCAACTGCGGCATCGGGCTTATAATGGTCGTGCGGGCAAAGGACCAGGAAAAGGCAATGAAGAAGCTCAAGGCCTTGAAGCAGAAGGCCTTTGTAATAGGCGAGATAAAAAACCGCAAGCAGGAGCCGCAGGTCGAGTTCACGGGCCGGGAGAATCTGGCATAATGGTCAATATAGGCGTCCTGGTATCAGGAAGCGGCAC
>JACPGA010000031.1 GCA_016182705.1 Deltaproteobacteria bacterium | reverse complement strand
CAGGCGCTTGGCATAGACTTTATCCGCCAGGGGCAAAATGTCGTCGTCATGACGCCCACGGCAAGCGGCAAGAGCCTCATTTACAACATACCTGTCCTCGAATCCGTCCTCAAAGACCCGGAAGCCAGGGCGCTGTACATATTCCCGTTAAAGGGGCTTGAGCAGGACCAGTTAGGAGCCTTCAGGGAGCTGGCCGCGCGCCTGCCCATAGACAAGCCCGTTGAAGCGCCAAAAGGCAAGAGAAAGGCCTTCACCCCGGGGGCCTGTGAGATATACGACGGAGACACGAGCGCATACAGGAGGAAAAAGATAAGGGAAGCGCCGCCCGCTGTAGTCCTCACAAACCCGGACATGATACACATGGCGCTAAACCCCTTCCACCAGAAGTGGGAGAGGTTTTTCAGGAACCTCAAGTACGTCATCATCGACGAGATACACACCTACCGGGGAGTTTTCGGATCGCACGTGGCAAACGTTTTGCGAAGGCTCAGAAGAATAGCGAAGCTCTACGGCTCTGAGCCAATCTTCATAGCCTGTTCCGCCACTATCGCCAACCCCGGCGAACTTGCCGGGATGCTCACAGGAGTCCCCTTCGAGACCGTCACCGGAAGCGGCGCGCCGCAGGGCAGACGCCACTTCCTCATGATAAATCCGACATTCGGCATAAGCCCCTATACCGTGGCCACGAGGCTTTTCGCCTCATCCGTCCGTTCAGGCTTCAAGACGATTGCGTTCACAAAGGCGAGAAAGATAACCGAACTGATCCACAGCTGGATACTCGACGGCTTCCCTGATATAAGCCCTGTCGTAAGCTCCTACAGAGCTGGTTTTTTGCCTGAGGAGCGCCGCGACATTGAAAAGCGCCTCTTCAGCGGCGAGCTTTCAGGAGTCGTCTCTACGAGCGCGCTGGAGCTTGGCGTGGACATAGGCGGCCTTGACGTCTGCGTGCTCGTGGGCTACCCCGGCACTGTCAGCTCCACATGGCAGAGGAGCGGCCGGGTCGGCAGGTCTGGACGGGACTCGCTCATAATAATGGTCGCGCTGGCAGACGCTCTCGATCAATATTTCATGCGTAACCCCGTTGATTTCTTCCGGCGGTCGTCTGAGGCGGCGGTCCTCGACCCGGAGAACAGGCCAATCGTGAAATCGCATCTCCTCTGCGCCGCGTCGGAGGCGTACATAAAACAGAACGACCCTGTCTTCGACACTAAACTACTGCTCCACGCCCTCACTGAGCTTGAGCAGGAAGGAAAGCTCCGGCGGGGCAAGCTCGATGTCTGGTTCTCAAGAAGGCGCCTCCCGCAGATGGAGGTGTCGATAAGAGAGTCCGGAGAGTCTTATTCCATTATCGTCGAAGGCGGCAAGCTCCTTGGAGAGTCAAGCTCGGCGCGTGTATTGTATGATCTGCACCCCGGGGCGGTCTACCTGCACAAGGGTGTCCAGTACAGGGTAGTAAAGCTCGACATGTATGACAGGGTCGCCGTTTGCAGGCCCGCTAACGACATAGACTATTTCACGAGGGCCATAACGAATGAGGAATCAGAGATACTGTCGGTAGATGATTCGATAGAGTTGAACGGAACCGTCATAAATTTCGGCAAATTGAGGATTACAGAACGAGTCACAGGGTACAGGAAAAAACGCTCTTCACCGACAAAGACCTCGGAGAGTTTCCCCTTGACCTGCCTCCGTCGGTCTTTACCACGACCGGCATATGGATGAAAGTAGACGAACAGATACTCGATGAAGTGCGCTCAAAAGGCTTCAGCATAGGCGGGGCCCTGCACGCCGCCGAGCACGCGGCCATTGCCGCCCTGCCCCTTTACGCCCTGTGCGACAGGATGGACCTCGGAGGAGTAAGCTACCCGTATAACCCTGAACTTGAGTCAGCCGCCATATTCATATACGACGGCCATGAAGGCGGGGTGTGACTCACCAAACGCGGCTTTGAATGCGTAAGGGACTGGTTCGGCTCGACGATGAGCCTTATGGAAGACTGCAGCTGCGAAGTGGCCTGCCCTTCCTGCACTCAGGACCCGAAGTGCGGCAACAACAACGAGCCTCTGGACAAGCGGGGCGCGATAATGATCTTGAAAGACTGGCTCGGCTGAGACACCGTAGCTTTCAGCGGAAACTTGTGGCGACTCGAAAAACTACCCGCCGAGTTCGAGAACGGCCCCGTTTATGACTTCGTCCTCAGAGATAAGAAGAACCTTTCCGGCGCTCCCTATCCTGAGCATATATGCCCCGTTGACCCCGGTCTTGAACTCACCCTGATTCACGGTAGGGTACCAGGCCTCGACCACGAACCTGCCGGTACTGTCGGCGGTAGTCTCACGGATTGCCTGGAAAGCCCTGCCCTGGTTCGTCACGACCGTACCGGCGAGCACAACTTTTTCGCCGGGCCTTGCCCTGCCGACAAGACGCGCGCCTTTGACCCTCTCAAAGACCTTGAATTGCTTTACCTCACCAGCAAAACCCCTTACGTCAGATGCAGACGGCGACTCGTAAACCAGGCGCACTCCTCCTACTCCCTTGAACGGTATCGGAGACTGAGCGCTTTGGCCGTCCATCATGTACAGGCCGGTCTGCACGAGCTTGAAAAACTTCTCGCCAGTCTCCCACACCGGCCTGCCGGTCTCATCAGGTTTTGTCACAAGGTAGCCGGAAGGGTCACGGCCAAAGTATGAAATACCTTACATTGTTTTTGTCGATGATATCGAGGAACTCCTTCTCATCGGTCGCCAGGAAGAACTCGGCAGATTCCGTAAGGCCGTGGGTCTCCATGCCGTAGACGGTCGCAACCGACGGCCTCTCAGCCATGTACTCTATCCAGCCGCCGAACTCCCATCTGGCCATTACACCGTACTCAGGCTTTTTCCAGGGCTCAAGGAAATGGCTGGTTACTGGCGTCGCGCTCTTCATCCAGTAGAGCGTCTCTTCGAGGTCGCCCTTTATGAGAAAGGGCTGGCTCATGGTGAGGCCCCTGTAAAATGGAGCTGAAGGGTAAAGGAGTATGACTGCCGCGACTACCGCCATTGTCCAGCCAGCAAGAGCGCCTGCAAACGCTCCAAGCCGTCCCTTTACAACATTGTAGATGGACGCGAGGAATACGCCGCCGCACGCGGCTATTGTCAAAGTAAATACGTTTTCATACCTGCCGTTCACGAGCGAAAGCAGCAAAAGGGCCCAGCCCGACAAAACAAAGAAGGAATAGGCAGGCCCAGAGTTTTTCAACCTTTTGGGAAGCGAAAGCACAAGAAGAACGAAAGGCGCAATGAACAGGAAAGCGGTCGAAGCCCGAAGCGGGGATAAAAGGCTGAACCTTCCGGCGTCGTCCGTGAGAAGCGGCCTGTACTGGGCTATTGTTTTGGTCCAGACGTTTCCGCCGCCAACGACCTGAGTGCCTTCGAATATGCCCCTGAAAAAGCCGGGAGCTATGATCGCGAAGATTATGAGGGACGCGGCCATAATGCCCGCGCCGTAGAGTAGAGAGATTCCGAACGAACGGCCTTTTTCACGCTCTTTGAGAAATAGGGCTGTTGCCCACAGTCCTGCCGCCGTCAATACAGCGACAATCAGATGAAACCATGAGACCGTGTTGAAGTTGAAGCCGGGCCTTACGTTGAAAGGGTCTATGAGGCAGTAGACGAACGCGCTGGCAGCCGCCGCGCCGAATATGATAACACCGTTCTTCCAGAAGCCATGCCAAGGTCCCTTTCGGCTTGAGAGCATCATCAGGAAAGTATGCGCGCCGATGACCGCCCACCAGAGCACGGCCCCTCTCCAGAAGAGGATGGAGACAAAGGCCGCTAAGCCTGTGAGCGCCGGGATTAAATATGCCCTCAGGCCGTCAGCAGTTGTAATCCTCCTCAATGAGAGCGTGTAAAGATAAAAGAGGACCGCCGCCGCGAGCGGCTCCGCAAGCTCGTTGTCCGGCCTGCCGACCATGGTGGTATATATATGGGCAGGCATGAGGCGAGAAATGGCGGCAGCGCGGCGACAAGCTTGTCCACCGCGTACAGGCCGTCGTAAAAGACGAGCAGAAATCTCACGACAAAGGCGAGCACCAGGTCGAAGAACGGGTTTGTTATGTTCGCCGTGCCGACCGGGAAGCCCATGTAATAGTCGTATGACGGGAACCAGGGAAAGTTGTTGAGGACTACCGTGACCTTGCGGAGGTGCTCGTAGTTGTCAGCCTCAAGGAGATATACGCCGTCCCTGGTGATGAAGTTCTCCCAGGGTATCATCCTCAAGGCCACGCCAAAAATGAACACAGCGATGAGTCCGGCAAGGACGAGAAATTTTTGATTTACGCGAGGACGCATAGACCCGGAAAAAAGAAGGCCCCGCAAAGCGGGGCCTTTTGGATTTAAATCAATGTTCGAGTTCTTTCAAGACTGCCGCGCCCATCTCCACGCAGCTTACCCTTGTCTTACCGGGCTGCATTATGTCCGCGGTCCTAAAGCCCCTCGCGAGCACCCTTTCAACAGCGCCCTCGATGAGGTCAGAAGCCTCGTTCATGTCAAATGAGTACTTCAGCATCATGGCAACCGAAAGGATGGTGGCAATGGGGTTGGCAATGCCTTTGCCCGCTATGTCAGGGGCGCTGCCGTGGATGGGCTCGTACATGGCCCTGTTCTTCTCAGACCCTATGCTGGCCGAAGGCAGCATGCCAATGGAGCCTGTGAGCATCGACGCCTCGTCCGAGAGTATGTCGCCGAAGGTGTTCTCCGTCACTATGACATCGAACTGCCTGGGGTTTCTTATGAGCTGCATAGCGCAGTTGTCAACGTACATGTGGCTGAGCTCGACTTCAGGATATTCCTTGCCGATTTTTATGACGACCTTACGCCACAGCTCGGTCGTCTCAAGGACGTTCGCCTTGTCAACGCTGCAAAGCTTTTTGCCGCGCTTCATCGCGACCTCAAAACCGACCCTGGCTATCCTTTCAATCTCCGGCGTCGTATAGACCATCGTGTTAACGCCCCTCTCCGTTCCGTCGGGAAGCGTCTCAACGCCCTTGGGCGTGCCGAAGTACAGCCCGCCGG
>JACPGA010000051.1 GCA_016182705.1 Deltaproteobacteria bacterium | reverse complement strand
CGGTTATTTTATATCAAATTTTTCCGGATAACAATAATTTTGAGATCAGCGCACTTGAAATACTCTCCGTTTTTGTTACAATTGAAGTTGCCGGGTTACATCCAGCAAACAATGTCTGTCCCGGCTCATAAGACGAAAGGAAGTGATTCGGGAAGAAAAATCAGCCTCCTCTTTTTATAATATATCCGCTGATGTAGACATCCTGCCGCAAGCCGTCGAGCCGTAATCCGCACTCTTTAAAACTCTCAACTCGAGGTGGGGCTCAATGGGCATCAGGGTGATGGTCGCTTTCAGCAATAATCTTTTCTCCGAAGGCATAACCAGGATTTTAGAGGACGAACAGGACATAGAGGCTGACTACATACACGCAGAAAGCGGATTCACTTCAGAAGACATCGAATCGGCAGATGTCGTGCTCACCGATTTTCCCACTCTCTACGGCTCGTTCGTATCTATCGACACCTCCAGGAAAAACGGCTTCATACTCCTCGATACCGACTGCGGCCAAGACAACATAATATCCGCCATAATGGCGAAGAACCTGAGCGGCGTCCTTCTCGGCAACGCCTCGGTGTCCGTATTGAAGCGCGCCATAAGGTCCGTTGCCAGGGGAGACGTCTGGATGGACAAGGCGACGGTCAAGGACCTCCTGTGGAGCGTCGGGCGCCTCAGGAAGGACCACTCGGAGACCCTCTCCCCCAAAGAGCAGGAGATAGTAGCGCTCACTGGAAAAGGCCTTAGAAACCGGGAGATCGCCGAGAAGCTCCACATAAGCGAGCTTACGGTAAAGACCCACCTCCACAGGATATTCAAGAAGCTGGAGATAACGGGAAGAGCCCAGCTCATAACCTATTCGATAAAGAACCCGGTTGCAAAGGAAGCGCTCTTCGGGATGAAGTAGCCGGGCCGTACAGGAAGACGATGATATCAGAAAGACTGAAGTATTTGAATGTCGGCCTCGCCCTTCTGGCGTTCCCGCTCCTTGGCCTGCTGGCAAAAGACATCCTGGTACTCAAATTCAGGCCTGCCTTGAAGGCGGCCGAGACAGGACCGGCAATCCAGGCCCCGGCTGACGCGCCGTTCGAAAGCTACGCCCCCATACTCGAAAAAGGGGCGTTCCCCTCGGCCTCAAGGCAGCTCGTGAAAATCGACATCCTTGACGAAGGCGCGGCCGCCGCTTCCCATCCTGTATTGACGGAACTCCGGCTCCTTGGCACATATTCCGGCCCGGTGAGCTTCGCCGTTTTTGAGAAGACAGGCTCGGCCGAGCAGGACGTCTTCAGCGCCGGGCAGTCCGTCTTTAACGCCGGCACGCTCATTGCCATAGAAGACGGCAAGGCAAGGCTTTCAGCCGGCGGAAGCGAAGTCACATTTACCGTCTTCAAGGAAGAGGTGCCTTCGAGCATATCCGGGATGGGCGAGCCGGTGGAGCTCCCCGACACGCCTGACGGACAGGCGGCAAACACCGGCTCCAGGTATACGGAAAAAGTCGCGGAGAACTCCTGGGTAATAGACCAGAAGGCGGTCGAGAACTCACTTAATGACATGAGCCGGGTCATGACCGACGCAAGGCTTACGCCAAAGACCTCAGGCGGGCGCGTCCAGGGCTTTCTCGTGACCGAGATAAAGCCCAGGGGCATATTCGACGCGATAGGCTTGAAGAACGGCGACGTCCTGACGAAAATCAACGGCTATGACATAGACTCGCCTGAAAAGGCCGTGCAGGTGCTCTCGGCCATGCGCGGACAGACCAGCATAGACCTTGATATCCTGAGGGCAGGCAAGCCCGCGAGCCTGCACTACACCATAAGATAAAAAGGAGAGCGCAAAAAGACGTTGCCGGATTGTGTGTTATAATCTACATATTTCGAAGTGAGCATCGCCTCGTATTCCATGCCGCGTTCATTGCAGACATCACCGTTGCCGTCGCGCAGGCCCGCTATTTTGGCTGGCCCGCGCCATCACACCCTCCGATTGTCATGGGATACTCGCATATGGGTAAAAAGGCCGCCGTCCTCATCGTCCTCCTCATACTGTTCACAATCCCGGGAGTCGTCCATTCTCAGCAGGCGGCCAAGAAAAAACCCAGGGCGGCCGAGAAAATAACCCTCAATTTCGTGGACGTTGAGATATCCTCGCTCGTGAAGATAATGAGCGAGATAACCGGCAGGAACTTCCTCTATGACGAGAACCTCAAGGGCAAGGTCACTATAATCGCCCCCGGCAAGCTCACCAGCGACGAGGCGTTGAGCATTTTCATCTCGGCCCTGGACCTCAAGAATTTCGCTGTCATACACACGGACGGCTATTACAAGATAGTGCCCAGCGCCGAGGCCAGGCAGAGCGCCACCAGAGTGCTGAAGAACGTCGGGGCAGCCAAGCCCGACGAGTACATAGTGAGGCTCATACCGCTGAATTATGTGCCGAGCCAGGACGCCTTCTCCGCCGTCCAGCCGCTCGTGTCCAGAAACGGTCAGATATCTGTTTTCGGGTCGAGAAACGCGCTTTTAATCGTGGACACGGCCCAGAACATTGAAAAAATACTTCAGATACTCGCCTCTATCGACTCTCCGCCCTCGGTGCGGGCCCCTGAGGTCGTCTATCTGAAATACGCGCAGGCAGACGTAGTGGCGCAGCTCCTCAGGAGAGAAGAAAGCAGGCGGGGCGGCACCAGGCGCGGCGAAAACGGAGACGGCAGCACTATCGTCCCTGACCCGAGGCTCAATGCCATAATCCTGTCGGATTCGGTAACCGACAGGGAATATTTCAGGAACTATATATCGCTCCTTGACGTCCCGCCCCCGGAGGCGTCGAGCCGCATAAACGTATATTATCTTGAAAACGCGGACGCCGAGGACATGGCCAAGGTCATCGACGCGCTCCTTCGTCCCGGGGCGGCGGCTTCCCAGGCACAGGCCGGCGCAGGGGCCGCGGTCACACCCATAGCGCAGGAGCTGACAGGCGCGAAAATAAGCATAACGCCGTTCAAGGCCGCCAACTCGCTGATCATCATGGCAGACCCGGCTGACTACCAGAACCTGGTGCAGGTCATCGAGAGGCTCGACAGGCGGCCAAAACAGGTCTTTGTCGAAGCCATGATAACCGAGGTCACGGTAGACAAGGCTTTGGAACTCGGCACCAGGTTCAGGGTAGCGGCCGAACAGGACAACGCCCCTGTTGCCATAACCGGTGTCGGCACAATTGATTCGACGGCGATACAGGGCATCTTGAACGGACTTGCCGGGCTTACCATAGGGGGACTCGGCAACCTCCTCACAGTGCCGATCACAAGGACCGACGGCACCACCTTTAACCTTACGGCCCCGGGGTTCGCCGTCCTTTTCTCTCTT
>JACPGA010000050.1:5343-7704 GCA_016182705.1 Deltaproteobacteria bacterium | reverse complement strand
AGGCCGCGTCGAATGGGAGCTTGAGGCCGATTCCGCGAGGCGCTCGAAAGACGAGGACCTCACAATCCTCGAAAATGTAAAGGTCACGTTTTTCGCGAAGAACGGCACCTCTTATGTGTTGACCTCGAATGAGGGCGCCTTCAGGGAGGCGGCCGGCGAGATAATCGCCTCAGGCAACGTGGTCGTCGAGTCTTCCGGCGATGGATATACCATAAAGACCAGCAGCCTTACGTATCTTGTTAACGACAGGAAGATAACGACAGAAGAAAGGGTCGAGATGACCTCCAGCGGCGTTGACCTCG
This sequence comes from Deltaproteobacteria bacterium, assembly GCA_016182705.1. Classification (GTDB taxonomy): domain Bacteria; phylum Desulfobacterota; class GWC2-55-46; order GWC2-55-46; family GWC2-55-46; genus GWA2-54-12. The sequence goes on along the minus strand of JACPGA010000050.1, from coordinate 7,402 downwards.
AGGGCACCGGGCTTGTGGCCCTTGTAGACGAGGAGAGCTTCAGGCTCCTCAGGAGGGTCAAGGCCGTCTTCAGGGGCCCGGCGGTCTGACAAGGTGATACAGATGCTTCAAAGGATTTCAGCTCTATCTGCAGCCTTTTTTTTCTTTATGATCATTTCAGTCCCATCCGTTTCCCTGGCTGTCCAGGCCAATGCCCCTGTTGAAAAATCGAAAAAACCGGTTACTGTCACCTCCGACACCATGGAGGCGAACACCAGCGAAAACAGGGTCGTCTTCCGCGGCAACGTGGCCGCCGTCGAGGACTTCACGCTCTGCTCGGACGAGCTCAGCATCCTGTACGACAGTAACAGGGATGTAAGCGAAATTGAAGCCTCAGGCAATGTCAGGATATTCCAGGACGAGAAAAAATCTACCGCTGGCAGGGCTGTATACGACAGGAAGGCCCGGCTCATAGTATTGACCGGAGACCCCCAGGTCACGCAGTGCTCTGATATCATCAAGGGCGACCGTATAACCGTGTACCTCGACGACAACAACGCCGTAGTCGAAAGCGGCGGCGGAAAGCGCGTAAAGGCCGTCATAATGCCTGAAAAAAAGTGCCCTGGTCAGACAGCGCCCGAAAGGACCGTGAGTGAAGAAGCTCTCTGTAACGGGGCTCGTTAAGTCTTTTAAAAAAAGGAAGGTCGTTGACGGCGTAAGCCTTAACGTCGAGCCAGGCGAAATAGTAGGCCTCCTGGGCCCGAACGGCGCAGGCAAGACCACGACCTTTTACATGATAGTCGGGCTCGTGAGCCCTGATGAAGGCCGCGTCACGCTCGGCGACCGCGACATAACCTCGACCCCGATGTTTGAACGGGCAAGGCACGGGATAAGCTACCTGCCGCAGGAAGCATCTGTCTTCAGGAAGCTCACCGTCGCGGAGAACGTGAAATCCATACTGGAGTATATGGATATACCGAAAGCCGAGATGGACACCAGGCTCAAGACGCTTCTCGAAGAGCTCGGCGTGCTTCATCTTTCAGGCTCAAGGGCATACGCGCTCTCGGGCGGCGAAAGAAGGCGCGTGGAGATAGCCAGGGCGCTCGTGAATTCGCCAGCGTTTCTTCTCCTTGACGAGCCCTTTTCCGGCATAGACCCCATAGCGGTCGCCGACATACAGGATATAATGCTGGAGCTCAAGAGAAAGGGCATTGGCATTCTGGTGACAGACCATAACGTGGGAGCAACTCTCGGCATCTGCGACAGGGCCTATATAATAGGCTCAGGCAAGCTCCTGAAGACCGGCACTCCCACCGAGATACTCGATTCAAAGCGGGTGAGGGAAGTTTACCTCGGAGAAAAGTTCAGGCTTTAACGGCTTCAAAAAGCTCCATCTGCTGCGTTGTCAGCGCCTTGCATATGGAGCTTATTTGAAGCCGAAGAATTCGGGTTTTTACATCAACCTGTTAGTGCTTCGCCCGGTTCGGTAAAACGAAAAGCCCCGGAGGCGGCCTTTTAAAGATGGCTTACGAACTCAAACAGGAACTGAAGCTCACTCAAAGCCTCGTGATGACGCCCCAGCTGCAGCTGGCGATAAAGCTGCTGCAGCTGTCCAGGCTCGAGCTTGTGGAGATGGTCCGCGAGGAGGTCCAGACAAACCCTGTCCTCGAGGATGTCTCGGCCCCGGAGGTCGCATCAGGCTCTCCTGAACCTCCTCCACAGGAGCCTGAAAAGCCTGAGATGGACTGGGACGCGTACCTTCAGAGCCAGAGCGAGTACAGGCAGGGCGGGATAGACTTCAGCGCGCGCGACGAGGAAGAGGACGATTTCATGGCCAACATCGCGGCGGCCGGAGGAAGCCTTTCCGAGCACCTCGCGTGGCAGCTCGGCATCTCAGGCCTCAACCCTGAAGATATGGCTTTAGGCGAGTTCATCATAGGCAACATAGACGAGGACGGGTATTTGCGCCTCCTTGAAAGGGACCCGGCATCCACAGACGCGGAGCATGAGGTAGCAACTATAGCGGAGATAGCCAGGTGCGCCGGAGTGCCTGTCGAGGACGCATCCCGCGTGCTCGGGG
>JACPGA010000050.1:0-5297 GCA_016182705.1 Deltaproteobacteria bacterium | reverse complement strand
CTCATACAGGCCAGGGCCATGGACGTCCGGGACACCGTCGTCGAGGACATCATAACAGACCACATCGAGAAGCTCGCGAGCCGCAACTACAAAGCGATTGCAAGGGCCCTCGGCGTGCAGGTGGAAGACGTTTTTGAGGCAGCCAGGGTCATAAACAAGAGCCTCAATCCGACTCCGGGGGCCGGGTTCGGGATAGATGAGTCCCGCGCCATAGTTCCTGATATTTTCATCTACAAGGTAGGCGACGAGTATGTCATCTCTCTGAACGAAGACGGCATGCCCAAGCTAAAGATAAGCCCGTATTACAGGGAGCTTCTCAAGACCGCCGGGGCGGCCACCCCGGATAACGCGAAGGGCTACATACAGGACAAGCTCCGCAGCGCGGTCTGGCTCATCAAGAGCGTCCACCAGAGGCAGCGCACCGTCTACAGGGTAGTGGAGTGCATCGTGAGGTTCCAGCGGGAGTTCCTGGACCAGGGCTTGAAGTACCGTAAGCCCCTGGTATTGAAGGATGTCGCAGCCGAGATAGGCGTCCACGAATCGACTGTAAGCAGGGTCACTTCTAACAAGTACGTCCAGACGCCCAGGGGAATATTCGAGCTCAAGTATTTCTTCTCCAACGGCATGTCAAGCGGCGGCGGCGAGGAAGTGACCTCCGAATACATAAAAGAGAAAGTCAGGAAGATAATCGAGTCAGAAGACCCGAAGCACCCCTTGAGCGACGCGCAGATAGCCGATAAGCTCAAGGAGACAGGAATAGTGGTCGCCAGGAGAACGGCTACCAAGTACAGGGAAGCAATGGGCTTCCTGTCGTCGAGCAGAAGGAAGGCGCATTTTTAACAGCCGGCCCAAGCCTTTGCCGGGCGCGCCTTTAAAATCAACTTTCCCGCAAATATGTTGACTTTTCCCCTCTTAAGAATTAAAAAAGAGGGTCAGGTTTTTTACTGTTACGAGAGGTTGGGCGCGAAGCCCGGCTCAAGTTCGCCATTTTATTACAATCGGAGGTCAGTCAATGCACGTCAGCGTCACTTTCAGGCATATGGATTCATCCGAACCCCTGAAGATCTATGCGGAAGAGAAATCAGAGCGTCTCAGCAAGTATCTTTCCGAGCCGGTCGAGATACACTGGGTGCTTTCCATCGAGAAGATAAGGCACATAGCCGACGCCACGGTTACGGCCAACGGCGTTAACATAAAGGCGCAGGGAGACACCCAGGACATGTATGCCGCCATCGACATAGTCCTCGACAAGCTCCTTGGCCAGGCCACGAAGCACAAGGACAAGGTCAAGGAGCACAAGCAGAACGGCGAGCCCGTTTCAATAAGGTACGCCGCGACTGAAGGCGCCGAGGCTGTTGTCCCCGGAGTTCCCAGGATAACCAAAAAGGAAAACCAGTTCGTGAAGCCCATGTCCGTTGAAGAGGCTTCGATGCAGATGGAAGTCGTAATGTACAGGCGCAAGGACGGCGGCTTCGGGCTAATAGAGACGACGCGCTGACCGGTTTCTGATAATCTGTCTCCGGCCCCGGGCAGCGTCCCGGGGCCTTTAAACATCCCCGGCCCGGTCTTGAAGCCCGGGTCCACAGGCGATTATCCATTCAGCATCCGCCCCGTAAGTTCCGTGTGGCAGGTTCAAAAGCAATTAAGCAAGGGTGAGCTACTATGAGGCTGGCTGACGTCCTTAGTGAAGAGAATATCATAACGGACCTCAAGGCCAGGGACAAGGCAGATGTCCTCGGCGAGATGGTCGATGATATTTCCTCAAGGGTCGATTCCATCGACAGGGAAAGAGTGCTCAAAGCGCTGCTTGACAGGGAAAAGCTCGGCACGACCGGCATAGGGCACGGCGTAGCCATACCTCACGGCAAGATAAAGGGGCTTTCCGACCTGAAGGTCTTTTTCGGCAGGAGCAGGAAGGGCGTGAATTTCAGTTCCATGGACAACCTTCCCGTACACCTGTTCTTCGTTATCATGGCGCCTGAGAATTCCGCCGCCGCGCACTTGAAGGTCCTGGCGAGCATCTCCCATCTGTTGAAGAGCCAGGATTTCAGGATGAAGCTCATGGACGCTAACGACAGATCCGAGATATACAGGATAATAATCGAGGCCGAGAGAAAGAACAGCATCGTCTGAATCCGGCCCGCAGGAACGCATGGGCGTACCCGTTAAAGAGCTTATAGAAGGCAGGCAGGCCGAGCGTTTCGGCCTGAGCCTCATCGCGGGCGAGCGCGGCCTTGACAGGGAAGTCACCACCTCGCGCATACAGAAGCCCGGGCTTCTTCTGACGGGCCTGCTCGAGGAGCTTCACCCTGACAGGCTTCAGATATTCGGCGCCGCCGAGATAGGCTATTTGAACAGCCTCGAAGTTGAACACATCGAGGACGTGCTGAGGTATCTCGCGAGGCCCGGCATACCCGCTATCGTGGTCACCAGGGACCTTGAGCCTCCGGCTTTCCTCGTCGAGATGTGCCGCACCAGGGAAATACCGCTCTTCAAGACCATCTACACTTCTTCCATCCTCATTGAAGGCATAACCAAGTACCTGGAAGAGAGGCTCGCGCCCTCGACCACCCTGCACGGCGTTCTGACCGACGTGCTCGGGGTAGGCATACTCATAATAGGCAAAAGCGGCATAGGCAAGAGCGAATGCGCCCTTGACCTGGTCTCCAGGGGCTACAGGCTCGTCTCGGATGATATAGTCATAGTGAAGAAGATGCCCCCTTCGGTGCTCTTCGGCACCAGCTCCGACCTTATCCGCTACCACATGGAGATAAGGGGGCTTGGCATATTGAACATAAAAGACCTCTACGGCATCACCGCCATCAGGGAAAAAAAGCAGATGGACCTTGTGGTGGAGCTGGTGAAGTGGGAGATAGAGGTCGAGTACGACAGATTAGGGTTTGAGGAGAACACCTATAACATCCTCGGGGTAGACCTGCCGTACCTGAAGGTCCCGGTGAGCCCCGGCAGGAGCGTCGCCACAATAGTCGAGGTAGCGGCCAGGAACCAGATATTGAAGATAATGGGGCACCACTCCGCAAAGGCTTTAGAACGAGAGCTGGACAACGCCATGAAGGGGTTCAAGAAATAAGTGAATGATATAAGAGCAGTAGTGCTGAGCGGCCCATCCGGCTCAGGCAAAAGCACCGCCATAAAGGCCCTTGAAGACCTGGGTTACTACTGCGTTGACAACATGCCCGTGGCCCTCCTGCCCAGGTTCATGGAGCTGCTCGCCAGAAGCGGGGAGATAGCCAGGGTCGCCGCGGTCATAGACGTGCGCGAACGGGAGTTCCTCAAGGACTTCGTCCAGGTCTTCTCTGACCTGAAGACTTCCGGCTATCATATGGAGCTCATATACCTCGAGGCCTCGGACGACGCGCTGGTGAGGAGGTTTTCCGAGACCAGGAGGAGGCACCCGCTCGCGGCCGATGAAAGCCCGATGGAAGGCCTTTTAAGGGAAAGGGAGCTCCTCAAAGACCTTAAGTCTCTTGCCGATAAAGTGGTCGACACGACCGAGTTCAACGTGCACCAGCTCCGGGACATAATAAAAGAGCACTACTCCGGGCCGGTCACGAGGGAGAAGATGTCCCTGAACTTCATCTCGTTCGGCTACCGCTACGGCCTGCCTACGGACGCCGACCTTGTTATCGACGTCAGGTTCCTGCCCAACCCTTATTTCGTGAATTCCCTGAAGAGGCACGACGGGCTGGAAAAGCCCGTAAGGGATTACATCCTTTCAAGGGAGGAGGCAAAGGAGTTCCTTGAGCGTTTCAGGAACTTTCTCGACTACCTCATCCCGCTTTACTGGAAAGAGGGCAAGTCCTATCTCACCATAGCGGTGGGCTGCACAGGCGGCAAGCACAGGTCGGTGGCGATGGTCGAAGCAATAGCCGACGGGTTTCATCCAGAGATGGTAACGATAAGGAAAAGGCACAGGGACATAAAGAAGTCCTGATACTTTCAAACAGGTGGAGATATGGTAGGAGCTGTAGTTATCACTCATGGAAGGCTCGCGGAGGCGCTCGTTGAGGCCGCCGAAGCGATAACAGGGAAGATGGAGAAGGTGAAGGCCGTGTCGGTCGTGAGCACGGACTCCACTGACGGCATAAGAGGGGTCGTCTCGGCCGCCATAAAAGAGGTCGACTCCGGCAATGGGGCCGTCGTGTTCACGGATATGTTCGGAGGCACCCCGACCAACATAGCCTTGTCCCTGATGAACTCCGGCAAAGTCGAGGTAATAACCGGGGTAAATCTGCCGATGCTTATAAAATTCGTGGGGCACAGGTCGGATAAGCCCATCCACGAGCTTGCCGCGCTGCTCAAGGATTACGGCCAGAAATCCATTGTTCTGGCTGGTGAGATGCTCAAGGACCGCAAATAGTCTGCTATTTTTTCGTGTTTTTGATAAAATAAAAGTTAAGGCTTTTTAAGGCTGCCTCTAAAAAGCAGATATTTTTTCTGAGGTCAAGGAAGGGCGGAAATAAAAAGCACAGCATATATGAGAATATGTGAGCATTTTTATTTACGCCCTGACGCTTAAGGTCAGGAAAAAGAGCAATTTTTAGAGGTAGCCTCAAGACGCCTCAGGTGACATGGTCATTCTAATCAGGGTCGACGACAGGCTTCTTCACGGGCAGATAATCTGCTCCTGGGTACCGTTCATAAAGGCGGACTCCCTGGTGGTCGCTTCTGACGAGGCGGCTTCCGACAGCCTCGTGAGCGAGATAATATCCGCCTGCGGCTGTAACGAATTGAGCGTCATAGTGAAGTCTGTGGCGGATACTGTTGCCTATCTTAGGGGCGAGGGCGCCTCTTCAAGGATCATGCTCGTTGTCGGCGAATTGAGGGACGCCATGAGGCTCTACGAATTCGGAATGAAGTTCTCCTCGATAAACCTGGGCAACATACACCATGAGGACGACGGCAGGGCCATAACCCCGTCCATCATCGTCAACCGCGAGGACGAGGCGCATTTGAAAAGGTTTCGCGACCTGGGAGTGTCGATCGAGATAAGGGATATACCGAAGAACGAATCCAGGGAGTATACCCCCTGACGGGCCAGTAAGAAATGTTCACCGGCCCCCGTGGCTTTTTAAAATAACGAACGGAGCGATCTATCCAAGGCGTATGAACAACGGACAAGGAAAGGATTCCAATCTGGCACAGACATTCACCATAAAGAACAAACTCGGGCTGCACGCCAGGGCCGCGGCCCTTTTCGTACAGCTCTCAAACAAGTTCGCATCTGAGATACTGGTCGAAAAGAGCGGCCAGGAAGTCAACGGCAAGAGCATCAT
>JACPGA010000049.1 GCA_016182705.1 Deltaproteobacteria bacterium | reverse complement strand
CAAAGATGGAGCAGCTCCAGCTCGCGGGCGGCGCGACGCTGCCGCGCATACGAATGTCGAAGAGTTTTCCGGAAAAGGGTTGAGTCCCCGCACTGCCCATAGTCTGTCATTGCGAGCGGAGCGAAGCAATCTCTATAAACGAGCTTTGATGAAAAAACCTAAATGCTGGGAGTAGCTGGGAAGTGGCCTTGCAAAAAACCTTGTAACGCGGCTGTCGCCGCTCTTTGTAACAGGGCTCTACTCGCTTTCCGCCTCCCCCATCAGCGAATCTCGCCCCTGAGGTCGCTTCGCTCCCAACGTCTCGGCGAGATTCGCCCTTCCTCCCTTAGGCTCGCTCCGCCCTGTTACGGGGTATGTGTTAAAGACAAAACAAAATGAGACAAAAACTCCCTCTCCCCCTTTAGAAAAGGAAGAAGTACAAGCGAGATTATTCGCTTCGCTCCCATGATCTGCGGGCCATAAAAAAAGGCGGGCCTTCTGGCCCGCCTTTTTGAATTCTACAATCTACTTTTGAATACATCAATTCTCAGCTATCTTCACCTGGTTCTTGCCGCCCCACTTGGCCTTGTACAGGGCATCATCCGCGTGGTTAACAAGATCGCCGGAATTCATCGCGCCCTTTTGCGGGTAGGAAGCGACACCTATGCTCATGGTTATCTTGTGGTTCACGAGCCCGGCATATGCGCTTGCCGCTATCGCTTCCCTTAATCTTTCAGCCTCATCGACCGCGCCCTTCTGGAGCGTATGCGGCAGTATGACCGCGAACTCCTCGCCGCCGTAGCGGGTCGCCGCCGTAGCGGGCCACGATGTCGGTTTTCCTCACGCCCTTTCTTATGGTGGCGGCTATCTCTCTCAATACGACGTCGCCAACCCTGTGTCCAAAAGTGTCGTTTATCTGTTTGAAGTTGTCTATGTCCATCATTATGAGCGGCAGCGGCGTTTCGTACCTTACGGCCCTCTCGAACTCCTCTTCAAGCCTCGAATAGAAGAAGTTGTGGTTATAAAGGTTTGTCAGGTGGTCCTTTACGGCCATCTCGCGGAGGTAATCCTTCTCCTTTACGACCTTCTCGAAAAGGCGCGCGTTGCGCAGCGCGTGGAAAGACGCGTTCGCCACTATCCTGCAGAAATCGACCTCTTTTTTAGTGAAGCCGTGCATTTTCCTGCGCGTGCGCAGGAAAAGCGTGCCCAGCACCTCGTCGTTGAAGACGATGGGGACGATAAGGACGCTCATGCCGCCCAGGTCGGTTATACTTTCCTTCACGGTATTCATCAGAGGATGAGTCGTTATATCGTCGAGGGCGAGCGGAGTCTTTGTGCTTATGACTTTCTTTATTTCAGGGTACTTGGACAGGTCGATCCGCAGCTCTTTTACAGAGGGGTCTTCGTGCGAGGCCAGCACATACGCCTCGTCCTCCTTGGCTATGAGCACAATGGAGCACCTTACCGCCTCGGTTATCCCGGCGACCTTGCTTACTATGGCGCTGAGGACTTCAGAGGGGTCAAGAGTGGCGGACATGGCGGTCGTGATATCGAGAATGGTCTCCAAGTTCCTCTTATCCTCCTCAAGCTCGCGGTAGAACTCACCTATCCTCTGCTGCGCCCTGACCCTGGCCATGAGCTCGGCCTTGTCTATGGGTTTCGCCAGGAAGTCGTCCGCGCCGCTGGCAAGGGAATTCACAATCGAATTTTTGTCATCTTTTACGGAGATGATTATAACGGACGGCCTCGGGGAGATGTTCATCTCCCTGGCCTGTTTGCAGACGCTGTACCCGTCCATGCCGGGCATTACAAGGTCGAGAAGGATCAGGTTTGGCTTCCACTCAGCCAATATCCTGAGCCCTTCCTTCCCGTCAAGGGCAAACCGCGTCTCATAGCCGTTCTGGTTGAGGATGTCCTCGAGGATGGCTTTGCTGGTAAGGTTGTCGTCTACTATAAGGACCCTGTTGCTCTCACAGGTCCTTGCTGCTGTATAGGTTTCCGTTGCCATTCTCCGATTTTCCAAACAAAAGGGCATGGGTTTTTTCCGCAAAAATCTTGACAAAAAACGCCCTGTGCCGTACTATTATTTTTTTATCGCCGACGTAGCTCAGTTGGTAGAGCAGCTGATTCGTAATCAGCAGGTCAGGAGTTCGAATCTCCTCGTCGGCTCCACCTGAAACTCAAAACACTGCCTGCCCTGTAACCTCTTAAATATCCCTAAAAGCCCGAAAAGTCAACAGAAATCCCTTGATCCGTAAGGTTTTACCCGGCCCGGAAAGAAGCCGTGGTTCAGGACTGAGTATTATCAATGATGCCCAGGAGCACGTCTCCAGACACATACCCGGGCACGAGCCTGCCGTCAGGAAGGATCATCGCCGGGGTGCCGGTTATGCCGAGATCCTCCGCGAGCTTTATGTTGTTGTCGATCTCCTGTGTCTCGCACTCGGCCTTGGGAAGCTTCTTTCCCGCGAAGGCGTCATCCAGGAGCTTGGGCGATTTCTGGCAGACTATGGCTTTGCTCTTTTCATACGCGCCGGGGTGCATGGCCAGCGGATACATCTTGATGCTCTTTTCATACGCGCCGGGGTGCATGGCCAGCGGATACATCTTGATGTAAAAGGCCAGGTCAGATCTCTTGGCCACTATCTTTTTTATCTCCTCGTGAAGCTTCGCGCAGTACGGGCATTCCGGATCATCGAAGACAATTATCTTCTTTTCAGCCTTTGGGTTGCCCATAACGACAGCGTTGTCGAGCGGAATCTTTCTGACATCGACCTTTTTAAGGGGCTTGGACTCGCCAAGCTGGTCAACAGGCGTATACCTTCCTTCCACGAGGTATTTCTTCGCGAAATCAATGTAGACCAGGAAAACCTTGTCACCCTGCGCTATCTCTATCTCCCAGAGGCCCTTCACCGGGCTCATGCGGATATCCTTTATCTGAGCCTTGAACATATCGGTCTTCAGAAGCTTTGCAGCCTCTTCCTTGCTGAGGACATGGCAGTCCGAGCACTTGCCAGCCGTGCCGTTTGCCGGAGCCGGGAATGCTTCCACCTGACTTACGGGCCAGGCAAACGAGACTGCAGCGGCCAGAATCATTATCTGAAAGAACCTTTTCGCCATCATTATCTCCTTTTCGGATGCCTGAGTTAACTCTTTAGCCCGAGCACGTCCTGCATGTCATAGAGGCCGTCCGGCTTGTCGAAAAGCCAGACAGCGGCCTTGACCGAACCGGCCGCGAACGTGTCCCTTGAAGAGGCCTTGTGGGTAAGCTCTATCCTCTCGCCGGGTCCGGCGAAGATAATCGTATGGTCGCCGACGATATCCCCGGCCCTTATGGTCTGTATGCCTATCTCCTCGGGACGCCTTTCGCCGATGATGCCCTTGCGCTCGTAAACGGCGACCTTCTCCAGGTCCCTTTCTACAGCAGCGGCAGCTACCTCGGCTATCCTGATGGCGGTGCCGGAAGGCGCGTCCTTCTTGAGCCTGTGATGCGCCTCGATTATCTCCATATCGTACTCGTTGCCGATGACCCTGGCAGCCTCGTGCACAAGTTTCAAAAGGAGGTTGACCCCTATGGACATGTTCGGGGCCATTACGACCCTGCCTTTAAGGGCCATCTCCTTTATCTCTTCCCTCTGGTGGTGCGAAAAACCGGTAGTGCCTACGACTATGGCCTTTTTCGAAGCCAAAGCTGTCTCGATAAGCTGCATCGAGGCCTCAGGGGTGCTGAAGTCTATCACCACATCAGCCTTTTTCAACGCCTTTTCCAGGCTGTCGGTTATCCTGACGCCGTTCTTTCCGAGACCCGTCAGCTCTCCCGTGTCTTTTCCAATGAACGGAGAGTCCGCTCTTTCGAGCGCTCCTGTCAATTCTGTTGCCGGGTTCTGGTCTATCGAGGTGATTATGGCCTTACCCATTCTTCCGGCCGCGCCCGAGACGGCTATCTTTATCATTTCTGCCCTCCTTTGGGTGCTGCCCCCAGCTCCTTGAGAGCCGCGGAAAGTTTACTTCTGTTCGCCTCCGACATTGCCGTAAGCGGCAGTCTCATCTCTTCGCCTGTCATGCCCATCATGGCAAGGGCGGTCTTGACGGGTATCGGGTTAGTTTCCATAAACATCGCCCTGTGGAGCGGCTGAAGCTTATAATGCAGTTTTTTCGCCTCTTCAAGGTTGCCTGCCTCAAAGGCTTTTATCATGTCCGATACCATCTTCGGGGCCACGTTCGATGTGACCGATATTACGCCGTGGCCGCCTATGGCCAGAAGCGGCAGCGTGGTGAAGTCATCGCCCGACAGGACAATAAAGCCCTTTTTTGAATATTCGAGCACGTCGCTGACCTGCTGAAGATTGCCGGTCGCTTCCTTTATGCCGACTATGTTCTTTATCTCCGAAAGCTTTCCCACGGTCTCGGGGAGCATGTTGACGCCCGTACGCCCCGGCACATTATACAGTATTATCGGAAGGCCGGTTTCTGACGCAACGGCCCTGTAATGCTCGTAAAGCCCCTGCTGAGTAGGCTTGTTGTAGTACGGCGTTATAAGGAGAGCCGCCTGCGCTCCCGCCTTTTCAGCGTGCCTGGTCAGCTCTATCGTCTCGGCCGTGGAGTTCGACCCGGTCCCGGCGATGACCGGTATTCGCCCCGCCGTACTCTCAATGGCGAGCTCTATTACCCTGTGGTGTTCCTCATATGATAGTGTAGCAGACTCTCCGGTAGTGCCGCACGGCACTATGCCAGCTGTCCCGTTCGCTATCTGGAACTCGATGAGGTTTCTGAAAGCCGCCTCGTCCACGTGACCGTCCCGGAAGGGCGTCACAATGGCTGTAATCGAGCCTGTAAACATTTTGAATCCTCCTTGCTGTTGCTGCTTTTAAGAGGTTGCTGAAAAACATCTGATTTTCTTCAGGCTGCTCAAAAAGCTCCATATGCAAGGCGTCGAGGAGTCGAGCAATGAGGCGCACTTTGTTTGTACGCCGCGATTACTCACCTTGCAGCCAACGACGCAGATGGACTTTTTCAGCTGCCCTCTTACAACTCTGCCGTGCCGGTAAAAACTTCCGCAGCCGGGCCGGTCATGTAAACGTGGTTGTCCTTCTTTGACCACTCTATCTTCAAGTTGCCGCCCTTGAGCGCGACCGTTATCTTCCTGTCGGTCAGGCCCTTTATCATGGAGGCGACCGCTGAGGCGCAGGCCCCGGTGCCGCAGGCCAGCGTCTCTCCGGCTCCCCTCTCCCAGACCCTCATCTTTATCTTTTTCCTGTTAACGACCTCTATGAACTCTACATTGGTCTTTTTCGGGAAGAACTTGTTCACTTCTATCATAGGGCCATACTTCGTGACTGAGAATTGGTCGACATCATCGACATAAATAACGCAGTGCGGGTTGCCCATCGAGACGCAGGTTATCTCGAAGGATGTGTCGTTTATGGCAAGGGGCCTGTCGACTATCTGGCCTTCGACAATCGTCGGTATGAGCTTGCCTTCGAGTATGGGCTCGCCCATGTCTACTTTCACGAGGCCGTCGACCCGTTCAGGCCTTATTATACCAGCGAGGGTCTCTATGTCGAGGCGGACCTTTCTCGAAAGCTTGTTCGACCAGATGTAATGGGCAAGGCACCTTATGCCGTTGCCGCACATCTCGACCCTGCCGCCGTCGCTGTTATAGATGTCCATCCTGAAGTCAGCCTTTTTCGACCCTTTCAGTATAAGGGCCTGGTCAAAGCCTATGCCGAAGCGCCTGTCAGCGAGCTTTTTTACCACCTTGACTATGCCGGGTATGTCTTTTTTTACGGCGTCAAGGACTATGAAGTCATTGCCCAGGCCGTGCATCTTGGTGAAGTTCAGCTTCATTTCTTGGCGCCCTTTCTCACGGCCTTCGCTGCTTTCTTTACGGCGGGGATAAGCTCTTCGCCCCTTATGAGGTCCTTGAGGTTCTCCCT
>JACPGA010000063.1 GCA_016182705.1 Deltaproteobacteria bacterium | reverse complement strand
GGGCACGCCATAGGGATAACGAAAAACCTTATCAATAACGAGCCATTTGCCGTTTTCCTCAGCGACGATATAATAGACTCAAAGACACCGGCCATGAAGCAGATGGTTGAGGTCTTCCAGCGGTACGGCACGAGCATACTGGCAGTGCAGAAAGTCCCGAAGAGCCAGGCCCATATGTACGGCGTAATCAAGGGCAAGAAGGTTGCCCCGGGCGTATACAAGGTGCTGGACCTCGTGGAGAAGCCGAAGTCCAACCCGCCGTCCGACCTCGCCATAATAGGCAGGTATATACTCACGCCAGGGATATTCAACTCGCTCGAAGAGACGAAGCCCGGAAAAGGCGGCGAGATACAGCTAACCGACGCTTTGAGGATATTGATACGCACGCAGGATGTGTTCGCCTTTGAGTTCGAGGGCACGCGCTACGACGCCGGAGACAAGCTCGGGTTTTTAAAGGCCAACATCTCTCTTGCCCTGAAGAGGCCGGATTTGAAGGCGGATTTGAGGAAGTTTTTAAGGGACATCAAAATCTAAAGGCTGTCTCAAAAATCAGATATTTTTTCTGAAGTCAAGGAAGGGTGGAAATAAAAAGCGGAGCATATATGACAATATGTGAGCATTTTTATTTACGCCCTGACGCAGAGGTCAGGAAAAAGAGCAATTTTTAAAGACAGCCCATAATCTTTTGAGGTATCGTCCGTTATGGCAAAGATATCGAGGAAACCTTCTCAGGCGCCCATCAGGATCGAGAACCTTAACCAGTTTCTTTTCGAGTGTCTTGGCGATGAGGCGGGCCTCCTGGCCCCTGAACCTATAACGCACGTGCCCCCGCTCGACCTGTTCACCACGCCCACGGACCTTGTCATAGAGATAGAGCTGCCGGGGGTGAATAAGGAAGACATAGATATAACGCTTTACAGAAACACCCTCACCATACGGGCAACGAAGCTCGAGTGTTTCGAAGAGGACAAAATAAACTTCGTCTGCATGGAAAGGTCCTTTGGGAAGCTTTTCAGGGCGGTCGAGCTGCCGTCCCCGGTAGACACCGCGAAGATAAAGGCGAACTACGCCAGCGGCGTGCTGACCATCGTGATGCCCAGGGTTGAGGACAAGCGCAACAGCAAACAGAAAGTCTCCATAGAGTCGGCCTGAGAGAACAAGAGGCCGTTTTCAGGTAAAAAATTCCCGGTGTCCCGGCATCAAGCCCGGGGCAAAAAAGAGAGGAAGTGTTCATGGCAGAAGAAAGAAGAGAAGAGGAGCAGCTGGAGATACCCGATGCTCTGCCGCTGCTGCCGGTCCGGGACGTCGTTATATTCCCCTTCATGATAGTGCCTCTTTTTGTAGGCAGGGAAAGGTCGATCAACGCGGTCGACTCCGCGCTTACCAAGGACAGGCTCGTATTTACGGCCACGCAGAAGGACATAACCAAGGAAGACCCGGAACCCGAGGACCTCTACAAGACCGGGACTGTCTGCATGATAATGCGCATGCTCAAGCTCCCGGACGGCAGGGTGAAGATACTGGTGCAGGGCCTGAGCCGCGCCCAGATAAAGGACTTTGCCCAGACAAGGCCCTCGTACACGGTCAACATCGACAAGATAAAAGAACCGGCTGTCGAGCCTGTGCCGGTTGAGATAGAAGCCCTCATGCGCAATGTCAGGGAGCAGCTTGAAAAGCTCGCTTCCCTCGGCAAGGTAGTTTTCCAGGAAGTCATGATGGTCCTCGACAACATAGTCGACCCGGGCCGGATGGCCGACCTCGTGGCCGCGAATCTGGGCCTCAAGATAGACGAAGCCCAGTCCGTGCTGGAGACCCTTGAGCCGATAAAGAGGCTCGAAAAAGTAAACGACTACCTCATCAAGGAACTCCAGGTAGCCCAGATGCAGGTCAAGATCCAGTCCCAGGCAAAAGAGGAGATGGACAAGACCCAGCGCGAGTATTACCTGCGCGAGCAGATGAGGGCCATAAAAAACGAGCTCGGCGATATGGAAGAGCCCACCGAAGAGCTCGACGAGTTCAGGGACAAGATCAAAAAGTCCAAGATGCCACCTGATGTCGAGAAGGAGGCTTTCAAGCAGGTTGACAGGCTCGAGATGATGCACCCGGACGCCGCGGAAGCGGCCCTGATTCGGACCTACCTCGAGTGGCTTGTCGAACTGCCCTGGGCAAAGCAGACCAAAGACCAGATAGACATAGAAAAGGCAAGGAAAGTCCTCGACACCGACCACTACAACCTTGAGAAGGTCAAGGAGAGGATACTCGAATACCTTGCCGTAAGAAAGCTCCAGCCAAAGACAAAGGGGCCGATACTCTGCTTCGTAGGCCCTCCGGGCGTGGGCAAGACCTCGCTGGGCCGGTCGATTGCCAAGGCCATGGGCAGGAACTTCGTCCGCATTTCCTTGGGCGGCATAAAAGACGAGGCCGAGATAAGGGGCCACAGGCGCACCTATGTCGGCGCTCTGCCCGGACGCATCATCCAGGGCATAAAGCAGGCCGGGACGAACAACCCGGTCTTCATGATGGACGAGATAGACAAGATAGGCATGGACTTCAGGGGCGACCCGTCAAGCGCGCTGCTTGAGGTTTTAGACCCGGAGCAGAACTACGCCTTCAGCGACCATTATTTGAACTTGCCCTTTGACCTTTCGAAGGTCATGTTCATAACGACGGCTAACATGGCCGACCCGATTCCCGAGCCGCTCCTCGACAGGATGGAGATCATAAACCTCCCGGGCTACACCGAGGAGGAAAAGCTCGAGATAGCCAAGAAGTTCATACTTCCGAGGCAGGTGAAGGAGCATGGCCTCTCCAAAAAGTTCATCACCAAGTAGCGGCCATCTGCAGAAAGGTCGCAAAGAAGGTAGCCTCCGGCAGGACAGCCATAACGAACGTGACCCCTAAGGTCGTCCAGGAATTCCTCGGCATACCCAAGTTCATTGGCGAAGCCGAGCAGGAGACCGACGAGATAGGAGTGGCGACCGGGCTTGCGTGGACGCCCGTTGGAGGGGAGATACTCTTCATAGAGGCCACCATAATGAACGGCAAGGGCCAGCTCACGCTTACAGGCCACCTGGGCGACGTCATGAAGGAATCCGCCCACGCCGCGCTTTCGTACGCGAGGTCAAGGGCAGACCTGTTCAAGCTCAAGCCGGATTTCTACAAGGACCTCGATATACACATACATGTCCCGTCAGGGGCCATTCCCAAGGACGGCCCGTCGGCAGGCATTACAATGGCGGCTTCCCTCATCTCCGCCCTTACGCAGACACCGATCGACAAGGATGTCGCCATGACTGGCGAGATAACGCTTCGCGGACGCGTCCTGCCCATAGGCGGCGTAAAGGAAAAGTGTCTGGCCGCGCTCCGTGCCAAGATAACGAACATCATCCTTCCGGACAGGAACAGGAAGGATATAGAGGACATCCCGAAGGATATCAGGAAGAGGATAAACTTCATATTCGTCAAGCACATGGATGACGTGCTCAAGGTCATCTTCAAAAAGCACAAGCTCCCGACGCCCAAGAAGCCAAGCAGCAAGGTGAAGACAAAGGCGCAGGGCCGCAAATACGCGAGGCCCTGAAAGGCCCCGCATGCTTGCCGAAAGGTTTGGCGGCAGAAACAGCCGCCTCCTTAAAGGCATAGGCGACGACACCAGCGTTTCCAGCCAGAAGGGCGGGGCCGCCCTTCTGGCAACCACCGACATCCTCATCGAGAACACCCATTTTAAAAGGGCTTACATCCCACCCTATCTTCTGGGCAGGAAGGCCCTTTCCATCTCACTTTCCGATATAGCCGCCATGGGTGGGGAGCCGCTTTTCTTCCTTGTCTCCCTTGCCCTTACTCCCGGCACTCCAAAGAAGTTCATAGACGAGCTGTACAGGGGCCTTGGCGATGTTGCCCGTGAAACGGGCTGCGTGCTCGCCGGCGGTAATACCGCGAAAGCCGGCATGGAGATGACTGTATCCACTACGGTTATCGGCGAAGCGCCTGTCAAAAGGGTCGTCTACAGGAAGGGCGCGGCTGCCGGAGACCTCGTTTTCGTGACCGGGACCGTTGGGGGGTCGGCTCTCGGTTTGAAGGCGCTTCTCAGCCATGACGGGCTGGCTTTGAAGCGGGTGCCGTGGAAAGACTCGGTCAAAAAACACCTCGACCCTGCCCCGAGGCTCAAGGCAGGGCAGGCTCTCGCCAAAGCGGAGCTTGCCACTGCCATGATGGACATAAGCGACGGGGTAGCCCTGGACCTCAAAAGGATGTGTATCGAGAGCAGGAGGTCGGCCGTGGTCTATCTCAGCTCATTGCCCATATCGGATGAGCTCAAGGCATACGGCGAAAAGACTGGCAAATCCCCTTTTCTGGACTTCGCACTCACAGGCGGCGAAGACTATGAACTGCTTTTTACCTCGCCAGAGAAAAACCTCAGGAAGATATCTGCCCTTTCAAGGAAACTCAATCTACCCATGACGCCGGTCGGCAGAATAATGGGCCGCAAGAAGGACCGGGTGATAACCGTGCTCGACGAGGACGGAGAGCCGATGGAGCTTAAAAAACTGGGGTTCGAGCATTTTTAGTCTTCACACGGGTATGTCATTTTGAGCGAAGCGAAGAATCTCATGGCTTTGTTTTTTTGTTTTGTCCTTAACACATATCCCGTAACAGGGCGGAGCGAGCCTGAGGGAGGAAGGGCGAATCTCGCCGAGGCTGCGGGAGCGTAGCGACCTCAGGGGCGAGGAGCGCGGATGGGGGAGGCGGTAAGCGAGTAGAGCCCAGTTA
>JACPGA010000062.1 GCA_016182705.1 Deltaproteobacteria bacterium | reverse complement strand
GCCCCTGTGAAACCTGCCCGAGCAAATCCTTATGAAGGCTATCCTGTCCCTGTGTGCCGGGTCCATGTTCGCCTGTATCTTGAAGGCAAACCCGGTAAACGGGCGCTCGTAAGGCGACACGAGCCTCTCGACCGCCTGCCTCGGCCCGGGGGCCGGGGCCAATTCCACGACGGCGTCGAGCAGCTCTTTTACGCCGAAGTTGTTTATGCCGCTCCCGAAAAAGACCGGGGTCTGGCTGCCCTTCAGGTAGTCCTCAATATTGAACGGATTGGCTGCACCGTCAAGGAGTTCTATGTCATGCCTCAGCTCTTTTGCCTGGCTGCCCAGGAATTCATCGAGCTTCGGGTCGGAAAGGTCTTTGATGACCATTCCATCCCTGTGCCTAGTCTCCTGACCGGCCGAAAAGAGCTGCAATTCCTTCCGGTAGAGGTTATACACGCCCCTGAAGCTCTTGCCCGAACCAATCGGCCATGAAAGAGGAGAGCACTCTATCTGGAGCTTGTCTTCAATGTCCGCGAGCAGGTCAAGCGGGTTTATTCCCTCCCTGTCCATCTTGTTAATGAAAGTGATGACAGGGGTGTTCCTCATCCTGCAAACGGCCATGAGCTTTTCAGTCTGCGGCTCGACGCCCTTTGCGCTGTCTATGACCATGAGGGCGCTGTCAACGGCAGTCAAAACCCTGTAGGTGTCCTCTGAGAAGTCCTGGTGGCCCGGCGTGTCGAGGAGGTTTATCTCGAAGTCCCGGTAGTTGAACTTCATTACCGAGGTCGTGACCGAAATTCCCCTCTCCTTTTCTATCGACATCCAGTCGCTCGTCGCGTGCCTGGAGGCCTTCCTCGCCTTTACCGCGCCAGCGAGCTGTATTGCGCCTCCGTAGAGCAGGAGCTTTTCGGTAAGAGTTGTTTTACCTGCGTCAGGGTGGCTGATTATGCCGAAAGTCCTGCGCCTGTCTATTTCCTTTTGGTGATGCTTATGCATAGTTCCCCTGATAATAAAAAATGGGCCGTGGGAGGCCCATTTAACTGAAATTATACTTTAAAATGTGTAGTAAGGTCAACGGGGAAAATACCGCCAAGCCACTGCTGGACAGCCTACCTGCCCAGCTCTTTCCTCAACTGGTCAGCGTAAACGGCGGCTTCCTTCTGGCCTGGATTCAGCTCAAGAGATTTTTCAAATGCCTTTAAAGCCTGCCCTACCCTGAACGAATACCTGTTATAGTTCTTGCCGAGTTCAAGATAAAAGGCGGACGGGTCCTGCCCCCCGAGCTCGACCGGCGGGGCGATATCATTTGAAGCAGCCAGCAGTTCACTGACCCTTTCGGCGCCGTTGACCTTTCCGTAGAGGCTCTTGGGGAGCGAGAATTCGAGTATGGGCCGCTCGTCCGTGTTTATCCCCGCGTCTTTGAGTAAATCGCGCAAGTCCTGCCCGCCAGCGAGATAAAGCGAGAATATGTCATATGGCGAATTTATTTCTATCGCTTCAAGCTCCTCCCTGACCTCAGGCCTGTTGAATATGGCTTTGAGCCTTTCCATGTCGAGCTTGTGCTCGCCGACAGTGCCTATGACAACGAGGTCGAGCTCGACCTTGTGGTGAAACCAGATGCTTGTGTTCGGGAATACCGCCGCGAATGAATTGAGGCCGGTCTTGAAGTCTTCAGGGGTGTTGCGGTAGTTGGAGAACCACAGGGCCACCACCCCGCCCTCTTTCAGTTTGCTCTTGAGCTCCATGAAGTAGTCATAGGTGAACAGGTTTGAGACGCCGGATATCCACGGGTCTGACACGCCGGAGACTATGACGTCATATTTCTTGGTGACCGAAGCCAGGTAGCTCCTGCCGTCTGTCACGTGCAGCCTTACCCTCGGGTCGTCAAGGGCCTTGTGGTTTGCCTTCGCGAAATAGCGCGCGGCATTGACCACTGCGTGTTCGAGTTCGACGACATCAAAGGAATCGTACGGATAATGGCCCATCATTCCGAGCGTTACGCCTGAACCCAGCCCGATCACAAGGGCTTCCTTCGGCTCTCCCTCGTGAAGCATGGCCGGGAGGTGTCCGAGTATCGCCCAGCTCTTCGGCGGCTTGCCGTTCTCGCTTCGCGCCTCGTATTTTCCGTTCGCCTGATAGCTGATGACTTCGCCGTTCGGGCCGGATGAGCGCACCGTTATGATGGCGTTGAGCCCTTCATGGTAGTACAGGAGCTTTTCGTCAAAACTCCAGTTTTCAAATGAGGCGTCCTGCTTCTCGCCGTAGTCGTTCACATACATGCCCGTGGTCATAGCCATCTTCTCCCAGGAGGGGAGAGTCAGCGCGATGACCGCGTAAGCGGCGGCGAAAGCCGCTCCAGTCAGGTACTTCCACTTTACCGGTACAGCGGTGAAGGCCAGTATGATGATGCTGAGGGCGATATTGAGCCCGGCTATGAGCATGACCCCGGTCTGCGCCCAAGAGCCAGAACTGCGAGCCAAAGGCCTGCTTGAGGTTGAAGAATATGAAAGGCAGCTCCCTGTATATGAAAATAGAGGCGAGCGCGAAAAGCCCGATGACCGCCTCGAGCAGGGCGAACCAGAAGACCGGCTTTTTGCATCTGTCCACGAACGAGGCGAAAGCTATGCTGCCGATGCCGATACCAGCGAGAAAGGTCGCCAGCATTATGGTAAAGGCATAGACCGAGGAGCCCAGCACAAGGGAGAGCACGCGGGTCCAGAGGACCTCGTAAGCGAGACTGGCAAAGCCTGAAAGGTAAAAGGCCGAGATTATGACTGCATTCAGCCGTTTTTTAGAAACCGGCCCCGCATAGGCGGGCATCGCTGGCATCCAGGGCTTTTCTTCCGTCTCAGCCAGACGGCTGTTCTTATAGATAACAAGGACAAGAACGCCTATTACGATGTCAACCGCTCCGGCAACGTAAACAGTCGCGTTGACGCCGAAATAGTAAAGCGCGAACAGCCCTGTCACAAGGCACCCCGTGACCGCGCCGAGTGTGTTTATAGCGTAAGGCAGGGCTATGTTGAAGCCTATCTTTTCAGACCTGGCCAGGTATTTGACCAGCGCCGGAAGCGTCCCGCCCATGAGGGTCGTCGGGATGATGAGAACGAGCAGGGCCAGGACGAACTGCATGGGCTCGAAATCGGCCCTGAAGGTCGAATCCGCCGTAATTGGCGAAGCGTACAGGTAAAGGTCTTTTACGAGATGAAAGATAAGAGGCGAGATGAGGCAGTATATGCCGAGTACTATTTCTATTATACCGTAGAGCTTGAGCGGAGCGGAAAACCTGTCCACTGCCCTGCCGAATATCACGCTGCCGATGGCAAGACCGGCCATGAAAGTGGCAAGCACAGTCGTGATGGCGAACTGGGTCGAACCAAAGGATAGTATGAGGAGCCTTATCCAGACAAGCTCATACGCGAGCCCGGTAAGGCCGGTCAGGAAGAAAAAGGCTAAAATAAGGTAATGCTTACGGAGTGTTCCGGTTTGTTCCATGAACTCTCTTGGCAAATCACAAGCCGGAAGCTGAACTATGCTTCTCCTGCCCTTGCGAACGGATTTTTTCAAGGTGCGCCGTGGCAGCCGCCCCGGCCTGAAAAACATGTTTTTTAGTGGATTCACTAAAGAATATTAAAAAAACGCATAAAAGGCAAGCTTAAAAATGTAACTTTTATCAGAGCGGAGGGCCGGAAGAGAATAGTCGAGATGTGTAAACTAAAACAGCTGCCGGTGTTCAGGGCGTATCGAATCCATTACTCCTCCCCCTTCTTCCCGCGCATTTTCTTTACGGCCCCTCTCACAGCCTTTTCCTTGAGCCGCCTTTCCTTTGAGCCTTTCGTCGGCTTTGTCTTTCTTCTTGCCCTGGGTCTCTGGGCCGCCTTTTCAATGAGCTCGACGAGCTTATCGAGGGCTTCCTGTCTGTTCTGCTCGCGGCTTCTGGACTCGCGCGAAGTTATGATGATATCGCCCTCGCCGGTGAGCCTCTGGCCAGCCAGCGCCTTGAGTCTTGCCTTGACCTCTGAGGACAGGCCCGGGGAGGCGTCAACGTTGAACCTCAGCTGGACGGCGGTCGAGGCCTTGTTCACGTGCTGTCCGCCGGGCCCGCTTGCCCTTATGAACTCTTCCCTGACCTCGCCTTCATCTATCCAGATGTTTCCGGTTATTTTTATCATGCAGAGAGTCTACCGCAGAAAATGGTATGCCCTCAACAAAGAAAAAGCCGCGGCGCATGCCGCGGCTTTTTAACTCTCCCCCGCCCCTGTCATTGCGAGCGGCTTATCAGGCGCCCACAGTCCACACCCGCCCGTAATTGCCGGGTATCGGCAGCTGGATTTCCGCTCCCTCATGGATGTTCCAGAGGTTTATGTCTGCCCCTTGCCTCCCGTGCAGCTCCTCCATGTAGTTACCGTCCATCGGGAAAGTAAAGGGCACAGTCTGCTCGGTGTCGCTGAAGTTCAACGCTGTGAGGCTGAATGCGTTCTCGAACTTCCGCGAGAAGATGAGCACCCCCTTGGAGATATACTGGTCGTCGTTATGGAAGAAGTGCTCTCCTGCCCTGAACTGGTCTCCCTTCTGGCGAACCCTCACGAGCTTTCTTACAAGGCCGACCATGCTCTTTCCGACCTCGTCGTAAAAGTACTCCCATCTGAGCGGCCTGAACATGGCCACCCTGCCCCAGCCCTGGTCAGGCACGTTGTAGTTTTCGCCGAACTCCTGCCCCTGCCAGAGCATCGGTATGCCCTTCGCGGTGAAAAGGCCGATAAGGTACGGCTGGAGCTTGTACCACAGGCTTCTGTCGCCTTCGGCCAGAAGCTCGTTGCCGTTGAGGAATGTCTTGAAGTTGCAGATGAAACGCGCGTGGTCGTGGTTTTCGATGTACTGGACCGCAGTCTTTTTTATCCTGTCTCCGTTGTACGAGACAGTGTCCGGGTAGCCTATGAGGCCGAACTGGAGGCCCAGGCGCCTTAACGCCTCGTTGCTCCCCCTTGCCACGTCCTCGGCCGCCCCGAGCGTCTCGTCCTGCCAGGTGCAGTTAGTGTAAGTCCTTTCTACTACCTCCCTGGGCCCTTCAAGCTGCTCGGCGCACTGGATAAGGGAAAGACCGCCTTCTATCGAGAACCTCTGCCAGTGGCTCCTGCCCTCCTTTGACTGCACGTCCTTGTATGTCGCGTAAGTGAGGTTGGCGTAGCCGGTGCCGAGAGGGCCGTCCCACCAGTCGGGAACGCAGTCGTAGCGGAAGCCGTCCACATGATAGCAGTCGAGCCAGTGATGGTTTACGGTGTAAAAGAAATCCTGAGTAAAAGTCTTTCTGAAATCAGTGGACTCGCCGTAATAGTCCTTGGCGAAATGCCCTATGAACGGGTTGTCCTGGTAGCCGAGCTTTTTGTAGACGTATGAATACGGGAAATGCTCGCTCGTATGCCCGTAGACTGAATCCACGATAACGGCCATGCACCTCTTGTGGGCCTCTTCTATGAGCTTTTGCATGTCCGCCCTCTTGCCGAATCTCTCGTCCACCCCGAAGTAGCCTATGGGCAGATAGCCCCAGTCGACCTGGTTGGCCACGTTGGAGACCGGCATGAGCTGAATGCAGTTAACGCCGAGGTCAGAGAGGTAATCCAGATGAGCGATGGTCTTTTCAAGATCGCCTCCGAACTCCGAGATAATGAGCTCATAGAGCACGACATCCTCTATCTTCGGGGCCTTCCACTTGTACTCGTTCTCGTCCCACTGGCGGGCCCTGTACCCGAGCGTGAAGGCCGAGAGCTTGCCCACGCCGAACTCCCTCGCGAACGGGTCTGTTATCCAGTCTATATGGCGGTCCTGCTCGTTGGCGGCATTGGGGTTTTCAAGAAAGTAGCGGTATACGTAGCTGCCTTCTGCGCCCCATGCCGATCTCGCGTGCGGCTTTTCACCTGCGTTTATGTTCACCTTCGTTGACCAATAATCACCGTACTCCGGGTCCTGCTCGTGGCTCATCTCGAACATGAGGGGCTGGATGTCCTGAAGGAACTGGTCCTTCTCATGGATTACCTTCACCCAGAGCCTGTGGCCGACGGAGGGTTTGACCCAGGGCAGGAAAATTCCGAACTGAATGGTACCACTTTCCAACTCTCTCGTACCGAGCTTCTCGAGCGGCAATAGCTTCATAGAGCCTCCTTTCAGGTCAGCTTCCATTCGGGAAATTATTACGGAAAAAACCGGGGACTTATAAAATATAAGTATAGCAGAGCTTTTGCGAAAGGA
The DNA here is from genome assembly GCA_016182705.1 of Deltaproteobacteria bacterium. Lineage (GTDB taxonomy): Bacteria > Desulfobacterota > GWC2-55-46 > GWC2-55-46 > GWC2-55-46 > GWA2-54-12. Next base: position 1,742 of record JACPGA010000062.1, on the reverse strand, counting down.
ATGGGGGTTGAAAGAGCAATTAACGCGCTGGCTGATAATGAGAACAGCTGGAAAAAGCTACTTTTCTCCGCTGGCGTCCATCATGGTAAGCTCCCATTCATCCAGTTCCCTCTCAAAGCGTAGGATATAGACGCAGTTGTCATCGGCACTGACCTTGAAGTAGTCGTGCCCTTCTCCGTACCAGCTGTCAAGGAGTTCAACTACCTGAAAAGTCCTGTCCCCTATCGTAAAGGAAACAGGCCGCTCCTCTCCCTTGAAGCCGGAATACGAGTTCACCTTGATGGGAATCTGTGCCATGAATGAAGTCTACACCAAAATCAGGACAGCGTCCCAACCGAAAAGCTTAGAAAGCCCGGGATGGCAGGCCCCTGCTAACGCGGGGCCGCCTGCCAGACGGCCTTGCCAATGAAAAACGGCCCCATCCTGTCGATATAGGTCGAGGTCTGCGTGGTCTTGCGCATTGTCTGGACAAGCGCGGAGAGCGGGTAGAGTTCCTTGCCGATGAGTCCGATAACAAAGTCGTTGTCGTTCCTGTCGAGGCCGAAAGAGGCCAGGCGGATGTCGTGGCCCAGGTCCGCCTTGCCGAAGGCCCTTCCTATTGCCCCGTGCTCCATGAGTATCTCAACCTGCTCTTTAGGGGACAGGCGCGCGAAAGACCCGCTCCTCCGGAGCGGGTACCAGACAGCCCACTGCCAGGCAGGATTTGCGGCAACCCTCGGCGAGCGGCCAATGAGCCAGTCCTCAAGGTTCTCCTCGTGGCCGAGCGCGTAAGTCCGCCCGAACATGGTGTATTCGCTCTTGAGAACGAGGCCAGCGAACTCCTTCTGATTGAGCAGGCCACGCAGGCCTGTCACGAAAAAGTCCGGGTCTTCGCTCATGGTCAGCAGCCCCACCCCATGAGGGTCGTTGATGTCCGCGTACAGGACCGATGCTATGGCGCTTTTCTTCAAAGCCTCAATGAGCGGGGCTGAATCCGCGCAGCCGCCAAACGCCAGAAGCTGCATGAAAAGCCTTCTATCCAGTATCTGCCGCTCGCCGTCTTTTACCGCTCCTTTTTCACGTATATCTGTAAGTCCTTCCATGTTGACCGGCATCACACTCTCCTGTATTGGCCATAACAGCCAGAGTTAATCAAATTCAAGCGGGAAGCATATCGAGTCCCGAAAAAGTTGTCAAACCAAATACAGCTGTCGCCTTCAATTGAAACCCTGTCTGGCCAAAGTGCTGATTCGTCAGGTCAAAACGCAAAAAATGCTTTCAAGACGCGTACTTGCTCCAACAAAGAAATGACTGTAGGGTTAAAATATGAAGCAGTAAGAACGCGTAAAAGAGGTGAAATAAACATGGCTAAAGACATTGTCTGCAATAACGAAATAGACATGGGAAAAGAGCGGTTCAGAAGCTGGCATGACGGCCGCGAATTCTGGTTTGACTCAAGGGAATGCAAGTCGCTTTTTGACGCGGACCCGGATAAATACATAAAAGTCGAACTTCGCGCAGAGGGCGAAAGAGCGGAGACGAGAGCGACCGAACCCGGCCAGAAGGTGCATGAAATAGGAGAAAGGGCTGTCGAGAGGTCAAAGAGCCACGCCAAAGCCATTTTCGCTGATAGAAAACGTGATTTGGCCGAAACGGCCAGTGGAATCTCGCACGCCCTGCATGAAGCCTCAAAAAACCTTCGTGACCAGCACTATGAAGATACAGCCCGGTTCGTGGACAAATCGGCTGAACAGGTCGACTCC
>JACPGA010000048.1 GCA_016182705.1 Deltaproteobacteria bacterium | reverse complement strand
TCGTTAAGCTTCGCGCCTGAGGCCAAAAGTTCTTCAAGCCGCTACCTGTAATCGAACGACACTGATTCTTCTTCCGTCCTCAGTATGAGCGTGACTTCGCCCTTTATCTCTTCAGGGATATGACCGAGCAGCTCGCTCGCCTTCCCCCTCATTATCTCTTCATGCAGCTTCGTAAGCTCCCTGCCGATTACGACATGGATATCTCCGAGCGTCTCTAAAACCAGTTCAAGAGAACGCCGGAGCCTCCTTGGGGATTCGTAGAATATCCAGGTTGCCGCCCCGCCCTTGAGACCCTGAAGAAGACGCTTCAACTCGCCTTCCTTGGACGGCAGAAAACCCTTGAAGGTGAACTCGTCCGTCGGAAGGCCAGAGACGCTCACGAGAGAAATTATGGCGGAAGCTCCCGGCACCGGGACTATTCTTATCCCCTTTTCCACTGCGAGACCCACGAGCCTGTAGCCGGGGTCGGAGATGCCCGGTGTGCCTGCGTCAGACACGAGCGCCACGTCAGTACCTGAAAGGAGCTTGTCAACGATGGACCCGGCCTTCTCCCTTTCGTTATGCTCGTGGTAGCTGGTAAGGGGCGTGTCTATCCCGAAATGGACGAGGAGCTTTTTCGTGTGCCTCGTGTCCTCGGCGGCGATAAGCCCCGCTTCTTTCAGCACGCGCACCGCCCTTATGGTCATGTCCTCGAGGTTGCCTATGGGCGTCGCTACGACAAAGAGAGTGCCGGTTTTCATTTGCGCCTCTCGAATACGAGGGCCGAAAGGAATGTGAACAGGATGGCGAAGGCCGCAATGTACGCTATATCGAGAGCCATCGGAAATTCAGCGACTAAAGCGCCGTGGCCCGGAAGAAGTATGTGCTTGAACGAATCGACCCCGTAGCAAAGGGGGTTGATGTAAGCGAAAATCTTTATGTACGAAGGAAGCGAGCCGACCGGGTAGAGCGCGCCCGACAGAAAGAACATGGGCAGCACTATGAAGTTCATGATGACGTTGAAGCCCTCAAGGGAAGTGAGGAACGAGGCCACGAAAAGGCCCATTGCCGTTATCGCGAGCGCCACAAGGAACATCAGAAAGACCATGGCGGTGAAATCCATCAGGCCTATCTGGAGGTTCAGAAATGGCGCGACGATAAGGAGGGCCGCGCCCTGAAAAACTGAAAGGGCCGTGCCTGAGAGGAGCTTGCCGAAGACTATAGTCACCCTCGATACCGGGGCGACCAGCATCTCTCGAAGGAAACCGAACTCCCTGTCCCAGACGACCGAGATGGTCGAAAATATCGAGCTGAAAAGTATGGTCATGCCCACTATGCCGGGCAGTATGAACTGTATGTACTGCACGCCATCCTCGCTTGTATCGATGAGCCTGGTGAAGCCCGAGCCCACGATAAAGAGCCAGATAAGGGGCCTGGCGGCGGTGACGATAAGCCTGCCCCTCTGACGGAAGAACCTCTTGAACTCGCGAAGAGTTATGACGTAGATGGCTTTATGTGAGAACATTATCCTTCCAGATGGTGTTGATTTAGGTGCCTCAGGGCCTCATCCTCGGGGCCGGACCCTCATCCCTCATCTCCCTGCCGGTGAGGTTTATGAAGACATCTTCAAGGCTCGGCCTCTTGAGGTTCACGGAGCTTATGCCTGTCTCCAGTTTCTCAAAAAGCCTTGGAATGAACTTCTCGCCGGATTCAACAAGCAGGGCGAGAGCGCCCTCTATCGTCCTCGGTTTCAGGCCGAATTTTGCCTCTATCTCGATTGCGGCTTTTTCGTTATCAGAGGTCTTGAGGTAAATGGTGTCTCCGCGCAGGGCCTTTTTCAATTCCTCTGGCCTGTCGCAGGCGATAATTTTGCCACGGTCTATGATGGCTATCCTGTCGCAGACCTCGGCCTCTTCCATGTAATGGGTCGTCATGAAGACGGTGTTGCCCTCGCTCTTTTTAAGCTTCTGTATGAACTCCCAGACGTGGCTCCTTGTCTGCGGGTCGAGGCCTAAAGTCGGCTCATCCAGAAACAGCACCTTGGGCCGGTGGAGAAGGCCTCTTGCTATCTCGAGCCTTCTTTTCATGCCGCCGGAGAATTTTTTTACGATGTCATTTTTCCTGTCGGCAAGTCCGACGACTTCGAGTATCTCCCTTATCCTCTCTTCGGCGAGCCTCTTTTACATGTTGTACATGTAGCAGTGGAACTTGAGGTTCTCGTAGGCAGTAAGCTCGTTGTCGAGCGTTACCTCCTGGAACACGAGCCCGATGGACTGGCGCACCTTGTGCGCCTCCCTCTTGCAGTCGAAGCCGTTCACCAGCGCGAGGCCGGAGTCAAAGCCCAGGAGCGTGCAGAGGATATTGATGGTCGTCGTCTTGCCCGCGCCGTTCGGGCCAAGAAAGCCGAAGCTCTCCCCTTCCTTTACCTCGAAGGAGACGCCTTTGACGGCTTCGTTGCCGTTGTACTTCTTTATGAGGTTTTCGACCTGGATTATTGGCATATGGTTAATTGGACAACCGGGCGATTATAACATAAATACCGGGGGGGTTTGCAAAGACATAGCAGCAATAATGCGCAGGTTGGGTTAGCGAAGCGTAACCCAACACATACCTGTTTGTCATTCTGAGCGCAGCGAAGAATCTGATCAGAAAAACAAAAGCAGATTCTTCGTCGCCTCGGCTCCTCAGAATGACAGAATGATGGTGAGCGCAGCCGACCCAATAGGATGGGAGAGTGGGCTTTCTCAGGCGCAGGCCTTTATTGAAAAACTGAAGACGGAGCCCTTGCCCGGCCT
>JACPGA010000059.1 GCA_016182705.1 Deltaproteobacteria bacterium | reverse complement strand
GCCCTATGCCTTCAGGCTCGGTAAAATTTTTATTCGCCTACAGCCCTGCCCCGTCCCTTGCCGTCAATCAGTTCCTTGAACCTCAGAAGCTCACCGCGGAGCTGTCTGAAAGTTATATGTTCAAGCAGCCTTGTGACTGCGGCGACTCCCGTGCCCGGAAGGTCGTACTGCATGCGCACCCTGACCACGGTGCCCCTGTGGCCCGGGGCCTCGCTGAACTCAACTGACCCGTGAGTGTCGATATCAGAGTACGGGAGCGATCTCCACGCGATATATTCATTTTCGTGCTCACCGATTATCTCTGCGTCCCATTCTATGCGTATTCCGCCAGGGACAGCTGCTACCCAGTGGGAACGCTTGCTGTCGATGACCTTCACCTGCTCCAGGTGCTCCATGAATTCGGGGAGGTTCTCAAGGTTTCTCCAGAAGCTGTATACCTCAGATACCGGAGCGTTCACGGTTACGGTCTCATCGAGCAATATTCCGCGGCCTTCAGCGGTATTTATCCCGGCGGCCTTGTAAACGCCGCAATGGCCCGTAGCGCCCCTGTACACCAGATACCCGCTGGCAAGAGTCCTTAAAAGACCGCCTTTTTTAGCCGCCTTCAGCGCCAGGAAGCCGCCGAGGAGCGCTGAAACGACCCTCTCGGCGCCGCCGACGTTTACCGCTTTTCCAGATACCCTGCGGCGAAGCTCATGGTGTGTCATTTAAGCACCTCCTGTTTTTTGAGCACGACTGCCATGTACGATTCCAGTTCATCTACCCTGTGGGAAGCAGTGTGGCCTGAGAGCACTTTTTTTCTGGCCCTCTGTCCTATCTCCATCCTCTCTTCAGCGGTAAGCTCCCGCAGGTATCGCAGCGACTCCTCAGTGGAGCGTGATACAAGTATCTCCTCGCCGGGCTTGAAAAAACTGCCGAGGCCTTCCCAGTAATCGGTGATTATAGGGGTCGCGCAGGCGGCGGCCTCAAAAAGGCGCACGCTCGGCGAATACCCGGCCCTTACCATGTCAGCCCTGGTTATGTTTATCGTAAACTTCATGGAGCCGTAAAACGCGCTGTGAGCGCCAGGCGGCAGGTGCTCTATCCTCTCCATGTTTTCCGGCCACCGCACCTCTTTGGGATACAGGGGCCCGGCAACGACAAATGTGCCGTTAGACCTTCTGGCAGGCTCCAGCATGAGCCTGTCGAGCACAGGCTGCCTGTCCGGGCTGTAGGTGCCTAAATATCCCATCTCCCATTTTCTGGCTGAATCAAGCGGGCGGTAGACAGCAGGGTCCACGGAGCAGTAAAGGGGCCTCGCCATAGGGGATGCGTACAGAGTCTCTATCCTTTTCAGGATGGGACCGCCTGTGAATGAAAAATAGATGTCGTATCTTGATATGAGCTGAGGAGTCAAATATTCACAGTCGCCTCTTTCGAGTTTCGAAAGAGTGACCGGAGTGTCTATATCGTAAAACGCTGTCGCGCCTCTGGCAACAGCGTTCACCCATTCTCCGACCGCACGTCCTTCCTGAACATAAGAACCGACCATGACGAAGTCAGCCTCCCTTACCTCCATCTCAAAGCTGTCCTTGAGCTCTTCGAGGCTCCCGTACAGGAGCGTGCGCCCCCAGGGCGGCGCGGGCATATCCCTGTTCTCCCTGTACCAGGGCACGTCGCGCTCCAGAAAGAGCACGTCATGGCCTCGGGCCGAAAGCTCCCTTACGAGGCTTCTGTAAGTCGTGGCGTGGCCGTTACCCCAGGAAGAGGTTATCGAAAGCCCAAGCATCACAATCTTGAGCGGATGGAGGGACATAAAAACTCCTTTTCCTGCGTAAGCTGTTCTAGCGGGCCAGTCCGCTCAATATCAGATCGAGCTCTTTTGCCCTGTGGCTATACGTATGCTGGGCCATTATCCTCTTGAAAGCCCTTCTTCCGATTTCGTAAGCCCTGTCCCTTGAAAGCCATTTGAGGTGTTCGGCGACTTCAGCCCCGCCTTTAGCTACAAGCACTTCTGAGCCTGGCTCCAGGAACATCCCTATGCCTTCCCACTCGTCGGTGATTATGCAGGCGCCAGCTCCGGCGGCCTCGAAAATGCGCGTTGGCGGAGAGAAGCCGTACCTGGCCATTGACGCCCTGTTCACGTTGAGCACCGCGAGGCTCGTGGAGTTGAAGGCATTATGGTCGCGCGTGTACACATGGCACAACCACTTTACGTTAGGCATGGAAACCGAATCCCAGCCATTTCCGCCGAGGAGGAATTTCTTGCCGGGAAGGCACGCGACCGGTGGCCGGGTCGAGCGCGTTGTATATGGGCCAGCATTCGCGCGCGCCTAACTCCTTGTAGCCATCTACAACCGGCTCGCCTCCGCCGTAGGTGAATATAAGGTCGTATTTTTCAACAAGCGCCCTGTATGGGTCAGCGGGATTTTCCTTGACCCGCTCGAGAGTAGCTGGCGCGTCCACGTCCCAAAAGGCCGCCATCGCCCCGGGCCTTTTTATATCGAGTACGGCCTTTTCCAGAAAATCATCGAAGACTCCGACCCCGCTCGCTTTTATGATGAGGTCTGCCATTGATGCCTGTTCAAGGGCCTTTGAGAGCCCTACTTTTGTCGCAGAATAGACCACGACAGTGGCCCAGTCAGGGTCTGGAATATCCCTGTGCCTCTGCCTGTCATAGGCGTCAGGCTCGTAGAAAGTAACAGAGTGACCGAGCTCGTGAAGGCCTTTTATTATTCCTCTGTAGTAAGTCGCCGCGCCGTTCCAGTAAGCCGAGACCAGGCTCGACCCGAAGAAAGCTATTTGAAGCCCCTGTCTCATATGGCAATCATTCCTCCGTTAAGTTCTTCGCATATGGCAAGCAGCTCATCAGTCCTGTGCGAGCAGCTGTGCCTGCCCTGTATCGCGGCCAGTCCAGCTTCAGCGAGCTCGCGCCTCATCGCCGCGTCATTGGTAAGGTCCTTGAGATGCTTTTCCATTTGAACGCCGTCTCTTGCCACCAGAAAATCCTTTCCCGGCGTAAAGAGGCCTTCAGCGTCATCCCATGGGGCTGAAACAAGCGGTATGCCGCACGCGAGCGCCTCGAACACTCTTATCGTGGGTATGCCAGCGAGCATCTCGGCATATGGCCTGCGCGGCACGTGGACAGTACACTTGAACGAAGCGAAGATGCGCGGCACGTCGAAATTGGGAGCCCACCCTGCGTACTCGACACCCGCGTCCTCAAGGCGGGCCAACGCCTCGTCCGGATACCTCACGCCATGAATGCGCGCCTTGAGTCCGAGCGACTTAACCGGCTCAAGGAGACACTCGGAAAGCTCGGCGCTCCTTTCACCGTCGCCCCAGTTCCCCACCCATACGAGGTCGCCCTGCTTTTCAGCCTCAAGCGGCCTGAAAGTACGCAGGTCCGCGGCCTCGTGCCAGGTCCAGGCCCTGTCAGTCCAGCCACGCCTCAGGTACAGGTCGCGTATGACTTCGCCGAAAGCAAGCACGCCGTCATAGTTGGACAGGTCATAAGCTTCCATGCTCTCCGGCTCTGTAAGCGACCTGTGATGCGTATCATGGAAAAAGAGCTTGAATGAGGTTGAGCGTGCCCTCAGCTCTCCAAGTTTTTTTACAAGCTCGTGGTCGTTCCATTCGTGGACGATGACGATGTCCGCTTCGGAAACAACTGCTTCGAGGTCTATTTTGTCAAGAGCGTACCTGCGGCTTTTGAGCCAGGGGTACTTTGACTCGAAAAGCCCGGTCGCTTCATTGCAGGCGGCCGTGAGGTTCGCGTAACTCCACGAATCTTCGGGCTCGTAGACGTCAACTTCATGGCCCCTGAAAAGAAGCTCGGTCGCTATGCCACGCAGGAAATGCGCGTTCCCGTGGTTCCAGTCTGATATGAGCGAATGATAAAACATCACAAAGCGCATCTGTGCCCCTCCTCGAACCCGGTTGCCCTGTCTTCGAGCGCCGCCTTGTACAAACTGAGATAGCCGTCGGCCATTCTCGAAGTGGTGTAGCTCAAGGCCCGTTCCCTTGCCCTCAGAGCAAGCTTTTGCCTCAAGACGCTATCCTTTATAAGAAGCGAGATAGCGTTCTTCAACGCAACAGTGTCGCGGGGGTCGACGAAGAGCGCCGCTCCATCCCAGATTTCCTTGAGGCTCGGGATATCACCTAACACGAGAGCCGCCCCGGAAAGTCCAGCCTCCAAGGCCGTAAGGCCGAAAGGCTCGTAAAGAGCGGGCAGCGCAAAAATCGAAGCGCGGGACAGCCATGAGGCAAGCTCTCTTGTGGAAAGCAGCCCGAGCATTTTCATGGAGCCGTCGGCAACCAAAGTCCCCGAAGAGTGATAAGCCTGTCCTGCAGCGTATACAGGCCAGCCTAAGTTACCGGCAACTGACTGGAGGGCCGCTATGTTTTTCGCCTCATCCCAGAGCCTTCCGGCAGTGAAGATGAATTCTTCTTTTTTCCCGGCTGGCATGAAAAGCCTTTCATCCCTTCCGTTCGGGATGACACAGCCAGGAGCGGAAAAATTATAAAATTTGTAAACCGCGTCCAGCATTGCCCTGGTCGGGGCCGCTACAGCCCTGGCTCCGGCAAGACCCTTTTCGACTTCCTGCCTGTACCTGTCCCATTCTTCAGGAGCTGGGCCGCCCTTGACCGCCTCCCACCAGGAGAGCACGCACGAATGGGCTGTTATCACGGCAGGGGCCTTGAAAGGCACACAGCCGTGCGAATATCCGTTCAGATGGATTATGTCAGGGCGCACATAATCCTCCAACCTCAAGAGCCATTCCCCGGCGAGCCTCACGTTCTCCCAGGGGTCGCGCATCCATTCGAGCCTGAAGCCGCTTTCAAAGACTTCAAGGCCCGGTATGTTTTTAGTATCCGCGAGCTGCTGCCTGTTTATGGGCGCGCCCATCGTGGCCAGAAAAACCTGCACGCCTTTTTTTTCAAGGGCCGCTGCCAGCTCAATTGAGAAGGTCCACACTCCGCCGACAGTGTCGGCAGTCATGAGGACCTTTTCAGGGTGTTTTGTTGAGACGCTCATATTTTTTCAAGCTCCCGCAATGGTAATGGCTTTGAGTTCTGTATGTCGCTGAATGAGCGGTTCTCTTCGAGATAATACTCATGCGCGCGCTCCCATGCGTAATCGTCAGGCTTGCCCCACCTTTTTGAATACTCCCCGGACCCTGGGTACGGAAACATGGGAACCGGCCTGTTTGCCCACACGCCAGATTCCATGAGAGAAGACCTCCATGCCTCAACGTCTTTCATGTCGTCCACGTGGGAGTCAAGGAGGGTTGCCTGCACAAAGGGCACGGATTTCCTCGCGGCTCCAAGGAGCTTTACGAGCTCAACAGTGGACAGCGCGCACTTTTTGCCAAGAAGGCCGCGGCCGCGCTCGGATATGCTCTCCACCCCTGCCTCGATTGACACGCACCCTGCCGCGCCCAGAAGCTCCAGCATCTCGGGCTTCCACATATCTATCCTCGTCTGTATTCCGAAAGTCAGGTTTCTCGAAGCGAGGGCTTCAAGGAGCGATCTGTCGGGCATGAATATCTCGTCTACGAAATATACATATTCGGCCCCGTTCGAGACAAGCCAGTCCAACTCTTCAATGACAACGCGAAGCGGGCGCTTTCTGTAATTGTTCCTGAACTCGCTTTTAGCGCAGAAGGTACATGAGTAAGGACAGCCCCTTGACGCCTCGACTTCAGCGCCAAAGCCAGCGGGGCGCGTGCCGAACCTGTGATGGTGGTGCGAATGCCTTTGTATGTATTCAGCCGGCCACTTCAAAGCCGGAAGGGATGACATGTCCGTAGCCCGGGGCCCGCCCTGTATCATGGCAATGCCCCCGCTATTTATACAGATGGAGGAAACCTTGCCGAGGTTGTCCGCGTTTGTGCCGATTTCTGGAAGGACTGTTTCAGGCTCTCCCATTACGACAATGTCCGCGCCAAGCTTTTTAATTACGGACAAAGGCGTTACCGATCCGTGCGGCCCCATGATTATTTTTCGTGCTTTTATCCCCGCAAGAGCTTCCATCAGTTCAAGAGGAACTTTGAGCTCCGGTTGCGGGCACCGCCAGAAAAGATAACTCGGCGCAGTGGTCACGGCCACGAAATCAGGCGAGTACTCCTCGACCCCTGCTCTGACTTCCGCGTGGCTGAGCCCTTCCATGTGGCCGTCGATTATTACCGAATCAAAACCCGCGGCTTCAAGAAGCGCCCCTGAGTAACCGAGTTCAAGCGGGTGGTGGCATTCCCGGCAGCCGAAGTAAACGCTGCCCTCAAAATTCCAGTTCGGATTTATAAGGGCGTATTTCATCAGGTATTATTCCGCCTTTTTTTCAGATAGTAAGGCCGCGCCCTGCCAGTTCAGCGCTTGCCTCATCGACCCTGTCGTCGGCAACGCGGCCTTCTAGCCAGCCCCTGAGCTCCTGAAGGCCCTGGTCAAGCGTAACTGACGGCGCGTACCCTAAGACTCTTCTGGCGAGGCCGATATCAGCGAAACAGTGCCTTATGTCCCCTACCCTGTATTTCCCGACTATCTCAGGGCTTATATCCATCCCGAATATTTTTGAAAGCCGCTCGGCTATCTCCAATATCGTGCAGCTCTGTCCGCTGCCGACGTTGAATGACATGTAATCCGCTGCCCTGGTCTCAAGCGCGAGCCTGCAAGCCTTCGCGATGTCATGGACGCTCACGAAGTCCCTCTTCTGCAATCCGTCTTCATATATCAAAGGGGCCCTTTCATTCATGAACCTCGCGGAAAATATGGCCAGCACGCCGGTGTACGGGTTAGAAGAAGCCTGCCTGGGGCCGTAGACGTTGAAAAACCGCATGGCAACAGTTGGCATGTTGTATG
>JACPGA010000058.1 GCA_016182705.1 Deltaproteobacteria bacterium | reverse complement strand
GACAGCGCGCATGGATTCAGGAGGGAAAAACTTCAGGGCGTCGAGCACGATGTCCTCTTTATCGACGAGTATTATGTTGCTCGATTTGCCCGTGAGCTCACAGACGAGCCTCATCTTCTCTATCTCTTCCCCGTTCTTTTTGGCGAGCTCGATTACGGCTATGCGTTCAAGACCCGTCTGAAAGACGCCCTCTATCCGGGCGTTGGTTATTCTGCTCCTTAAGAAGGCGCAGAACCTCAAGGGCGCGGGCGGGTTCGGGTAGGCCCGTTCAGTCAGGTGAATTCTCGGGAAGCTGTGGTGCGCGGATATCAAAAGCCTCAAATCCCTGCCCCGGATGAATATCCTTAATATAAGGGTCCGCTGGTCGCTCTGATGAATTTTCGAGACCACGCCCCCGTGAAGCTCGTCATTGAGTTCGACGGCTATATTTTTAAGAAGTAATGGGTCCATAAGAAGAGATTATATCATCAGGGGTGCCGTAATTTCCAAAAAACACTGCTTTCCGGCAACACTGGATACTGTATACAACAACCAGCTTGACAAGTAAGTACCAGTTGTTCTATTATTAACCACATATTACAATCAAACAGTTGTCTGGACAGGCGAACTGATTTAAAATTCCTCAGCTCTCGACAGAGGACTTTAAAGCTGGCTCAAGCCCTGCCTGTCCCGCAGGCTCAAGACTTTTCCACTTTTGGTCCCAAGACCGGAGGAATGGCTCATGGATAAGAAGGAAAAAGATTCCAGGGAACAGATCGGCATCGACAACATTGTCAAGGCCCGTTCCTCAAGGCGCGGCTTCCTCAAAAAAGCCATAATTGGCGCGGTGGCGGTCACTGCCACGGCAGCGGTCGCGAAAAAGGCCGGGGACGTCCTGCTCAAAGAAGACGCCCAGCAGGCCTATTTGAACGATGTCCTTCCCGGAGACAAGGTCCTCTCAGGAATGCAGTATGTGGAGATGACCGCCAGCGAGAAGAAAACGCTGGTTGCCCGGCTCGTAAAGAACTACAACAACCCCGAAGTCTGAGGGGCTTGAATTTCGAAAGCTGCCGGCTTCTGCCGGTTTTCTGCAAAGCTTCATACGGAGGCTGCCGTGTCTGACATAAACGACAAAGACAAGAAAAACCAGGTTGACGAAAAAGGGACTTCCCGCCGCGAATTTCTGAAAGAAGCGGCAGGAGGAACACTTTCGGCGGCCACCCTCGCGGCCGGAGCCGGAGCGCTTCTTTCCGGCAAGGACGAGGCCGAAGCAAAGGCCACCTGGGGCGAGTGGTTCCAGAAGAACTACCGCCTCATGACCGACGAAGAGAAAAAAGAGGCGGTTGACCGCCTGGAGAAAAGGTACTCCGAGGAGTACGGGAAAAAGACCTCTGTCGACTCGGTCCCGGCGCAGGAAGGCGTCCTTTTCGGGTACGCCCTCAACATCCAGAAGTGCATAGGCTGCAGGCGTTGCGTATACGCCTGCGTCAAAGAGAACAACCAGTCGCGCCACGACCCCGAAATACAGTGGATAAGGGTTTTGAAGATGGAGAAGGGCAACTTCCTCCAGGAGAACATGGACAAGGGCTACCCTGACCCGGCCGGCATCCAGGTGGGCGGCAACGCCTATCAGAACTCAGGCGTCGTGCTCGAAGGCGAGCACTACTACGAGCCCGAGCAGGTGCCTGAAAAGGGTCACTTCTATCTGCCGATGCAGTGCATGCAGTGCGAAAAGCCCCCATGCGTCAAGGTCTGCCCCGTTCGCACCACTTATAGAGAGCCGGACGGCGTAGTCGTCATAGACTACAACTGGTGCATAGGCTGCAGGATGTGCGTTTCAGCCTGCCCCTACTGGGCAAGAAGGTTCAACTGGGGCGAGCCCAACCTTCCGGCCGAAGAGATGAACCCCGTGACCCATTACCTCGGCAACAGGCCGAGGATGAAGGGAGTAGCGGAAAAGTGCACATTCTGCCTCCAGAGGACCAGGCAGGGCCGCTACACGGCCTGCGTCGAGGTCTGCCCTGTCGGAGCGAGGAAGTTCGGCAACCTCCTGGACCCCGAAAGCGAGGTCAGGAAGATACTCGAAAAGAAGCGCGTATTCAGGCTCAAGGCCGAGCTGAATACCTACCCTAAATTCTTCTACTTTATGGATTGAGGAGCATATGAAACCTATTATCCGTTTCGCAATTGACTCCTTGCTTTACGTCGCCAAGGGCAGCGCCATGTTCTACGGCTGGCTCATGTTCCTCGGCTTTTTCATGCTCCTCATGGTCTACGGGGCCTATGAGCAGTTCACACAGGGCATGATAGTGACGAACTACAACGACCAGGTCAGCTGGGGGCTCTATGAGGCCCAGTTCGTCTTCCTTGTCGGTGTAGCAGCCGCCGCGGTTACAGTCGTCTTCCCCTCTTACGTGTACCACCACAAGAAACTCAAGGAAATCGTCGTACTTGGCGAGATGCTGGCCATAGCGGCAGTCTCAATGGTCATCATATTCATCATGTTCCACATGGGACGCCCTGACAGGCTCTGGCACCTTCTGCCCGGCATAGGCATATTCAACTGGCCCAACTCGATGCTCACCTGGGACGTTCTTGTCCTGAACGGCTATCTCGGTCTCAACGTGGTATGCGGCTTCTACTACCTTTACAAGAGGTACGTGGGCCAGGAAGTCAACAAGAGCTTCTACATGCCGCTGGTGTACATATCCATCGTATGGGCCCTTTCCATACACACTGTGACGGCGTTCCTCATCAACACCATGCCATCGAGGCCCATGTGGTTCCACTCGATGATGCCGATAAAGTTCATCACCACGGCGTTCGCGGCCGGCCCCTCGATGATAATCCTTTCCTTCCTTATAATAAGGAAGTACACGAAGCTCAAGATAGCCGACGAGGCCATAGAGACGCTCTCCCAGATAGTGACCTGGTGTCTTGGCATCGCCATCTTCCTCGGCATCTCTGAGGTTGTTACCGAGCTGTATCCTGGCACAGAGCATTCGTTCTCGCTCCAGTACCTCATATTCGGCAAGCACGGGCTCTCTGGCCTGGTCATCTGGTACTGGGCTTCGGTCATCCTCATGGTCTCGGCGTTCTTCATGCTCCTTAGCCCGAAGCTCAGGCGTAACCACGGATTCTGGCTCCCGCTGGCCTGCGCCATGACATTCGCTGGCATCTGGATAGACAAGGGCATGGGCCTCGTGGTCCCGGCTTTCATACCCTCGCCAATAGGCGAGTTCTCTGAATACACGCCCTCTGCCATCGAGATAATCAACACCCTCGGCGGCTGGGCATCGGGCCTGTTCATCTACACGCTTCTGGCAAAGGGCGCGATCGGCGTTCTCCTCGGAGAGGTAAAGTACGCGGAGAAGTGGAACCTTGCCAGCGACTGGCAGCCCATCGTGCATACCGAGGAGACATACAAATGAAGAGACTTGGCATAATAGCGGCGGCGGTCTCACTGGCGGCGGGGCTCCTCGCGGCCGGTCCCCTGTACGCCGCGGATACCTACAAGGACTACATGAAAAAAGAGGCGCCAACCGACTGCTTCGAAAGCAGGGAAGGCTACTCCAATGTGGCGCCCGCCGAGATAAAGCCGGGCCTCCCGAATGTAAAGTGCTCGAACAAGACAGGCGGCGTGCTCTGGTGGGGAGACCCGTTTGACGGCACCGAGCCCATGGGAGACATGCCGGTCGAGGCCGACTACAGCCACGAAGAGGCGGTCGTAAAGCCCAGGACCGGCCAGCTCAAGTACTACGCCCCCTGCACCGTCTGCCACAACGGGGCGATGGTGCCTTACCCGAAAAACAAAGCTCCAAGGGCGCTCGCCATGCACCAGGACATCGTGCCTGACGCCCTCGACCTTCAGCACGGCCGTAAAGCCATATGGTGCCTGGACTGCCACAACCCGAGAAACAGGGACACCTTCATAGACCACAACGGAGGCGAGATAAGCCTGAACCAGCCGCAGAAGCTCTGCGGAAAGTGCCACGGAGAAGTCTACAGCGATTGGAGAGACGGCATCCACGGCAAGAGAATAGGCAATTGGACGAAGGGCGGCAAGAAGAGGTG
>JACPGA010000057.1 GCA_016182705.1 Deltaproteobacteria bacterium | reverse complement strand
GGCGGATGAAAGCAGGCCGCGCTTCTGTCGCCGGAGGCCGCCCCGCGCGAGTAAGTGGCCTCGACCCCGGCATCATTAAGCGCTGATATTATGCAAGAGCTTATGACGGAGTAGGCTGCCATTACCCCGCCGCTGAAAAGGGGGCTGTCCATAAGGCCCGTTACCGAGTAAGTGACTTCGCTGAAATGGACCACGGCCCTGCCGCCTGTTATCCTCCTGACGACGGGCAAGCCAAGTCCCGGAAAAGGGTCCGGGCTTTGAAGGTATCCTATTGAGATGGTCGGAGCGTCCCAGCCGTAGATGCGCAGCGTTGGCACGCCGGAGCCCGCCTCCAGGGCCTGTAGGATAGAAGAGTCCCTTGCCATGTTTACATGGCCCGGCAGGTCATCATCGAGAATGAGCCTCCAGTCCAAAGGGCCTCCAGTCTGTAGAAGGGATTGTACGGCGCCCTCATCGAGGGCGCCGCGGGGTGACAGATAGATTCTAACAGGTTTCGAACAAGCTCCATGTGCTTTTCGTCGAGGAGCGTGGAATAAGGCGTACTTTTCAGTACGCCTCAGAAAACGAGCATTGCAGTGAACAGCGCAGATGGACTTTTCAGGCGGCCTGTCAGGTGAACCTTGAGAGAAAATCTATGTCGGTCTTTCCGGCAATGAAGTCGTGGTCCCTCATGATCTTCAGATGCAGAGGGATATTAGTCTTTATCCCGGCTATATGGAACTCTTCGAGCGCCCTTGTCATGCGGATTATGGCCTCCTGCCTTGTTTCGGCATGGACCACAAGCTTCGCGAGCAGGTTATCATAATGAGGAGGGACATTATACCCGCAGTATATGGCCGTATCAATCCTGACGCCGGGGCCGCCAGGGAGTATCAGCTCGGTTATTTTTCCGGGGCACGGCACAAAGGTCTTCGGGTCTTCGGCGTTTATCCTGCACTCGATGGCGTGTCCGGTCATGGAGATGCTCTTCTGCTTGAAGGCGAGCTTCTGGCCGGAGGCTATCTTTATCTGCTCCTTTACGAGGTCGATGCCCGTGACCAGCTCGGTTATGGGGTGCTCGACCTGTACCCTGGTGTTCATCTCCATGAAATAGAAGTTCTTGTTCTTGTCCATCAGGAACTCGACAGTGCCGACGTTCGTGTAGTTTATTCCTTTGGCGAGCTTCACGGCCGCCTCGCCTATCTTGTGGCGCAGCTTCGCGTCCACGGCAGGCGAAGGAGACTCTTCCAGTATCTTCTGGTGACGCCTCTGAATAGAGCATTCCCTTTCGCCGAGGTGGACGACATTGCCGTGCTCGTCGGCCACAAGCTGTATCTCTATGTGCCTTGGAAGTTCGCAGAACCGCTCAATGAATACCTCGCCGTCGCCGAAGGCGGCAACCGCCTCGGTCTTGGCCATGTTGAAGGCCGCCGCAAGGGACGCCTGCGTGTGCACGAGCTTCATGCCCCTGCCGCCGCCGCCTGAAGCGGCCTTTATGAGCACGGGGAAGCCTATTTTCTTGGAGACCTCTATGGCGTCCTTCTCGTCGGAAAGCGCCCTGTTCGACCAGGGAAGCACCGGCACCTTCAGCTCCTCGGCTATCTTCTTGGCCTGCACCTTGTTGCCCATGAGGCGCATGACGTTCGACGTCGGGCCTATGAACTTGATGCCGCACTTTTCGCAAGCCTCGGCAAAACCCGAATTCTCGGCCAGAAAGCCGTAGCCAGGGTGCACCGCTTCAGCGTCTGCCACCTCCATCGCGCTTATGAGGGAGGTGATATTCAGATAACTGTCCTTGCTCTTGGCCGGGCCGATGCAGATGGCGCCGTCGGCGTTTCTGGTATGCAGGGCTTCCCTGTCGGCCTCGGAGTATACCGCAAGGGACTTTATGCCCATCTCCTTGCAGGCCCTTATTATCCTGACCGCGATCTCGCCCCTGTTCGCTATAAGTATCTTTTTAAACATTCTATTCCTGAAGGCCGGGACCAGCGTGAAAGCTGCCCGACGCTGTTTTAATTACTTCGAGGCTTCGATCTGGAAAAGCGGCTCGCCGTACTCGACCGGCTGGCCGTTCTCCACGAGAATGGCGACCACCTTGCCGCCGAACTCGCTTTCGACCTCGTTCATCAGCTTCATCGCTTCTATGATGCACAGGGTCTGCGCCGGTTTCACTACGCTGCCCACTTCGATAAACGAAGCCGCTTCAGGCGAAGGCGAGCGGTAGAAAGTGCCGACCATCGGAGAGGTGACTACCTTGATATTGTCCGCCTTGGCCGGAGCCGGGGCAGGCTCTTCTTTCTTTACTTCCCTCGGGGCTTCCCTGAACTCCTGCGCCTCAAAGGGCAAGGACTCCCTCACGGCATAGGCGGCCCCCCTTTTCATCCTGACCTTGCCGTCTGGCCCTTCGAGTTCGAACTCGACTATGTCGGTCTCCCTCAGGAACTTGTATATGTTCTTTATATCCTTAATGTCCATCTATCCTCCTGATCAAAGGATTACGAGATCCCTGTTTGTGCTGGTAAGGAGCTTTGCTCCGTTTTTCGTGACAAGGGCCATGTCCTCTATCCTGACGCCGCCCCACCCTGGTATGTATATGCCCGGCTCGACAGTTATTACCATCCCCTCTTCGAGGACATCGATGCTCGTGGGCCCCAGCCCCGGAGATTCGTGTATGTCGAGCCCGACGCCGTGTCCGGTGCCGTGGCCAAAATATTTTCCGTAACCGGCTTTTCCAATGACGCTTCTCGCGGCCAGGTCCACCGCCGAAGCTTTCACTCCGGGCCGTATGCTCTCTATTGCCGCTGCCTGCGCGTCCCTCACGACCTGATAGACCTCTTTCTGTTTTGCCGTGGGCCTGCCGGTCACGAAGGTCCTGGTCTCGTCAGAGTTATATCCGTTCAACAGGGCGCCCATGTCTATTACGACAAGCTCGCCCTTTTTTATCCGCTTTTCAGATGCCTTTCCATGCGGGAGCGCGCCGCGCTCCCCTGAAGCTATTATGGTGTCAAAGGCAAGTCCCTCTGCCCCTCTTTTCTTCCAGAATGTCTCAATCGAGAAGGCGGCTTCCCGCTCGATGGCGCCGGGCTTGACCACCTTCAGCGCGTGAATGAAGCCCTTGTCAAGAAGCTTTGCCGCTTCTGTTATCTTTTCAATCTCGAACTGGTCTTTAACGCTTCTGAGCGCGCTGACCAGCCCGGCGGAAGCCTTGAGTTTTGCCTTGCCTTTGAGCGCCTTCGCGAGCTTCGAGTAATTATCAAAGCTGACTGACCCTGATTCGAACCCGACGGCGGCGGCTTTTATCCCGCCCAGAATCTCTGCTACAGTATCGAGTGCCTTCTTGAATATTTTGACGCGAAAGCCCTTTACCTCTTCGCGCGACTGGGCCGTGTATCTCGGGTCCGTGAGAAAAAAAGCCTTGTCAGAAGAAACTATGGCGTAAGCGCTCGACCCGGTGAAGCCCGTGAGGTACCTGA
Source organism: Deltaproteobacteria bacterium (assembly GCA_016182705.1). Classification (GTDB taxonomy): domain Bacteria; phylum Desulfobacterota; class GWC2-55-46; order GWC2-55-46; family GWC2-55-46; genus GWA2-54-12. Next base: position 5,701 of record JACPGA010000057.1, on the reverse strand, counting down.
TGTTCTTCAAGTCTGTCACGACAAAAGCGCCGAGTTTTTTCCCGGCCATCGAGCTCCTGAGCCTTTTGAGCCTTTCCCTGTAAAGGGGTTTCATCTCAGAGGAGTTCACTGGCGGTCCGTTCAGCGGCTTTCCTCGCGAGGTATCTCGCCTTGCCTATATTGGAATTGTGGCCGAGTACAAAGGCTATGTAGTACTCAGGCGTCGACATCCTCAAAAGGAGGTCGCTTGACGCTGTGGCGACCATCACCTCTTCAACCGTGCCGAGGTTCAGGAGGCTCGAGGCGTTCTTTATTTCCTCTATCACCTTGCCGTACTCGACCCCGACCGTCTCGACATCATAGCCGCCTGACTTTATATACTGCTCGACGGCTATGCCGTCCATGCCCATAAGCGTGGCGGCAATGCCGCCCTCTACGCCTTCGACAAGCTCTTTCAAGACTTCAAGAAAAGACATCAGGCTACCGTGTCCTGCTTCTGGGGCCTGCGCTTGCCCCTTTCGGCCAGGCTCTTGAGCTTATCCATCCTCAGGTTGAGTGACTGGTCCCAGGGGGTCGTATCGATGAGTATCTTGTATATCATCAGGGCGTCTTCATAATGGCCCTGGTCCTCAAGGACCTCGGCCATCGTGATTGTGAAAAACATGTCGTCGCCAGCTTTGATATTGCCCATGAAAGAACCCCGGTTTAATGACATAAAGTATTAAAAAACAGCCCTTAAGTCAAGATAAACCTGACCTGAGGGAGCGAGGTGGAAAGTCTCAGCGCCCGGCTCCGGCGGATAGATATTCCCTCAAAACATCTTCGCCCACTTCTTTCAAAAAAACCTTGCCCATCTCCGATGCAAGTATGAACCTTATCCTGCCTGACGAGACCTTTTTATCCAGCCTCATCGCGCCTATGAAAGCTTCAGCGCCTATGGCTGGCGGCGCGAACGGCATGCCGAGCTTTTTAAGGAGAGCGGTTATCCTGGGGCCGCACTCAAGGCAGCCCCCGAGCTTCGCTGAAAGACCGGCGGCCATCGCCATGCCTATCGCGACGGCCTCGCCGTGCCTGAAGGTGCCGTAGCCTGAGAGGGCCTCTATGGCGTGCCCGAAGGTATGGCCGAAGTTCAATATAGCGCGCAGCCCCTCTTCCCGTTCGTCCCTACCCACTACTTCGGCCTTTATCGCGCATGACTTCTCTATGGCCTTGATTATCTCTTCGCCCGGCTCAAGGAGCTTGTCAGCGTTCTTTTCGAGAAATTCGAAAAACTCATTGTCCCGGATGACGCCGTATTTTATCACTTCGGCGAGCCCGGCCCTCAGTTCCCTTTCATCAAGGGTCTTTAATACCTCCGGGTCTATGAATACAGCCCTGGGCTGATAGAACGCGCCGATAAGGTTCTTGCCTTTCGGGTGATTCACGGCGGTCTTGCCGCCGACCGAGCTGTCAACCTGCGAAAGAAGAGTCGTAGGAACCTGTACAAACGGCACGCCTCGCAGATAAGTCGCGGCTACGAAACCCGCCATGTCACCGATGACGCCGCCGCCAAGGGCGACGATCGGCGAAGACCGCTCGAACCTGCCCTCGATGAGGGCGTCAAAGACCTTCCCGGCCTCCTCAAGGCTCTTGTACTCTTCGCCGTCAGGCACAGTGATGACGACTGTTTTGAAGCCAGCCGCCTCAAGGCTTTTAACGACAACATCGCCGTAAAGGGCACCCACCGTCGGGTTTGTAACAAGGGCTGCCCTGCCCTTGAGGCCGAGGGCCGCCGTCATGGGGCCGACCTCTTTGAGGATGCCTCTTTCAATCGAGATATCGTACGACCGCTCTCCCAGCTCTACTCTTACAGTGCGCATATTCCTTCAATCGTCATTTGGCGTTTTTTTTCGAAAAGTTTATTCGGGCTTGACAGAGGAAAGGTACTCCTGGATTATTCCCGCAACCTCTTCGGGCCTCAGCCCTGTCGTGTCCACTTCGAGGTCGCAGTCCATGTAGGCCGCCTGCCGTTCACTGAGGAGCGCGTGGAGCTTGTCTTCCCGGTCAGGCCCGTAAAGAAGGGGGCGCTCCGGCCTGTTGCCGACCCTTCTCAATATCTCCTCAGGTGAGGCCTTCAGGCACACAAGTACGCCGAAGCTTCTCAGAAGCGACCTGTTCAGCTCCCTTACCACAGCGCCGCCCCCGGTAGATACGACCAAAGCCGTGCCAAGCTCGCTGGACGCGAGCCTTTTTATGGCGCGGGATTCGAACTCCCTGAAACAGGCCTCGCCATGGGCGCTGAAAATCTCCTTTATGGGTATCCCGGCTTCTTTCTCAATCAGCTCGTCAAGGTCAAGAAACCCGAAGCCGAGCCGTTTGGCAAGGAGCCTTCCGACAGTAGATTTTCCAGTGCCCATGAACCCGGTAAGGACTATTGCGCGGGTCTGTGGGACAGGTTCGCTGTTCATATGCTTGCTGAAAAAATCCTTTTTTATTCAGGCTGCTCAAAAAGCTCCATATGCAAGGCGTCGAGGAGCGCGGAATGAGGCGTACTCTGTATGTACGCCGCAATTACAAGCGACAATGACAACGACGCAGATGGAATTTTTCAGCAGCCTGTCAGTAACCTGTGACGCTCTCGAGATAGCCCCTATAGTTGCGCGTTATTTCTGATATTGAATCGCCGCCGAACTTTTCCAGAAACGCGCTGGCCACTTCAAACGCGGCCGCAGCCTCGGCTATGACAGCCGCAGCCGGGACCGCGCAGGTATCAGACCTTTCCACGCTCGCCTTGAAAGGCTTTTTCGTATCGATATCCACTGCGCGCAGAGGCTTGTACAGAGTCGGTATAGGCTTCATGGCGGCGCGCAGGACTATCGGCTCGCCGTTGGACATGCCACCCTCTATGCCGCCCGCGTTATTTGTCTTCCTTGAAAAACCCGGCTTCCTGGGCCAGAATCTGGCTGACTTGCCCTTTTGGGAATAAGATATCTCGTCGTGGACCTCTGAGCCAGGGATGGAAGCGACTTTGAAGCCCATGCCTACCTCAGCGCCCTTTATCGCCTGAATGGACATGAGGGCAAAGGCGAGCCTCGCGTCAAGCTTCCTGTCCCATTGAACGTAGCTCCCGAGCCCCGGAGGCACGCCAGTGAGGACGACCTCGAACGCCCCGCCCAGGCTGTCGCCTTCGGCCTTTGCCTTATCGATCCTCTCCATCATGGCCTTCGAGGCCGCGCCGTCTGGGCACCTTACCTCTGAGCTTTCCGCGCTCCTGAAAAGAGCCGCGGGCGCGCCTGCAAACTCTGCCTTGACCCCGCCTATTTCCGTCACCCAGCTGTAGACCTGTATTCCGAACTCACCAAGGAGGCGGCGCGCGATGGAGCCCGCGGCAACCCTCATCGTGGTCTCTCTGGCACTTGAGCGCTCAAGCACGTTCCTCAGGTCCCTGTGGCCGTACTTAAGCCCGCCGGTCAGGTCAGCGTGCCCGGGCCTGGGCCTGGTGACCGCCCTGCTGTCGCTTGCGGCGGCTACAACGCCAGGTGACATTATCTCGGTCCAGTTCTCCCAGTCCTTGTTCCTCACGACCAGGGCTATGGGCGACCCAAGGGTCTTCCCGTGCCTTATGCCTGATGTTATCTCGGCCCGGTCGGTCTCTATCTTCAGCCTGCCGCCACGGCCGTATCCGGACTGCCGTCTGGCCAGTTCGCGGTCTATGTCGCTTGAGGCGACCTCAAGACCCGCTGGCACGCCCTCGATTATGGCGGTAAGCTCCCGGCCGTGCGATTCGCCGGCGGTAAGGTATCTCATTCTGTCACCTGTTCCAAATGGAGTAGCTTTATTTATATAACTTTTCCGCTTCCCCATAAATAAAAAAATGCACCCCGGAGGGTGCATTTTTTGAGTGTTGGTTTTAAACGGCGTCAGCCTACGGACTTGTCCTTCAGAATCTTCGGGGTTATGAAGATCAAAAGCTCCTGCTGGATATCGGATACAGACTTGCTCCTGAAGAACCACCCGAGCACCGGGATATCTTTCAGGAAGGGTATGCCCTTTTCCTGGTTGTTCTTGTCGGTTATTACTATTCCGCCTATTACCGTTGTCTCGCCGTCTTTCACGAGTACCTCGGTCATGGACTCCTTCTTGTTGATGGAGGGCTGGCCGGCGCTCGTGGTAAAGTTGCCGATAGAGTTCCTCGACGCTTTTATCTTCATGAGCACGCTGCCGTCGGGCGTTATATGCGGCGTGACGGTGAGGCTCAGGTTGGCGTCGACGAAGGTAGTCGAGGTGCCAGCCGCCGAGGTCGTCTCAAAGGGTATCGATTCGCCCTGCTCTATCTTGGCTTCCTTGTTGTCGAGGGTCGTGATCCTCGGTCTCGATATGGTCTTCAGCTGCCCCTGCGATTCACCGGCGGAAAGCCTCAGGTCAAGGACCATCGGGTTGGCTCCGAGCTTTGCCACCTGAAACCCTATCGCGCCGAGAGTGCCGGCAATGCCCGATGCAGGCAGGTTCACGGCATACTGGTTGGGGGCATCCGGCCTTATTATGTTGCCGCCGGGTATCTGGGCCTGATTTTCAAATTGACCTTCCTGGCCGGAGGACCCGAACGTGTTCGTAGTCGGGTTGCCGCCGGTGCCGTAGCTTAAGTCCCACTGAATGCCGAGGTCCCTGGCGAAGGTCGACGAGGCCTCGACTATCCTGGCTTCGATGAGCACCTGCGGGATGGCCGTATCAAGCCTGGTCACGACATTCCTGGCCTTGTCTATCCCGCTCCTGATGTCCTTGATTATGAGCATGTTCGTGCGCTTGTCAGTCGTGACGTCTCCCCTGTCGGAAAGCACGCCCTTGACCTGCGTCACAAGGTCTTCGGCAGTGGCGTAGTTCACAGCCACGAACTCTATTTCCATGTCCTCGAGCTTCTCTTCGGCCTTCCTGGAGGCAAGGGCGGACTCCCTCTCCTGCCTTACCCTGAGGGCCGGGGCTACCCTTATGATCAAAGGCCTGGTCCCAGGGCACATTCTTCAGGCGAAGCGAGATGGTGCCCTTCACATCGTCAGAGGCCACGATGTTGAGGTTGCTGATCTCGGCCAGGAGCCGGAGCACATCCGAGACGTTCGCGTCCATCATGTCGAGGTCTATTCTTTTGCCGTTGTACTCCTGTTCGGCTATCTTTATGCCTTTGTCCAGAACTGTCTTTGAGTCTGCCTGTGTTTCAGCGCCAGCAGCGGGCGCCTGGGCTGACTGGACAAAGTCGATGGCAAGCGAGTTCTCGAGCTCCTGGACATTATACGAAGCCTTATCCTTGAGCTTCACGAGCACCCTTACCGACCTGGGGCTCAATGACTCCTGATAAGAGCTTATGGAAGCTACAGAGGTGTTGAGCTTTGAGGCATCCAGCGTCCTGGTGAGAGCCTCTGGTATCGTGACGTTCTTTATATCGAGGACGACCGTCTTGCCGTCCTTGCCTTCTCTTATCCTGTACTCGGGTTTTTCGGAAATGGCTATCGTAAGCCTGCCCTTGTCCCCTACTTTCTTGTAATCGACCCTTTCGACTTTCGGGCCCTCGGCAACTGGAGCCGGGGTGTCAACAGCCGCCGCCGCGGGAGCCTGTATCTCTGCCTTTACGGCCTCGACAGGCGCTGTGGCAGGTACAGCCTGGATTTCAGGCTCGGCCTTCGGAGCCTGGACCATTGCCGGGGCAGCCTTGGGCATCGGCGTGACCTTGGGGCCGATGGCAAGCACTATC
>JACPGA010000047.1 GCA_016182705.1 Deltaproteobacteria bacterium | reverse complement strand
TGAGGCTCCTGAACCCATTGCCCCGCCCTTGACGCCCAGAAGGGGCCCTAGGCTTGGCTGCCTTATGCAGGCAAAGGCCTTCTTATTCAGGAGGTTCAATGACTGCGTCAGGCCTATTGAAAGGGTTGTTTTGCCCTCGCCCGCTGGCGTGGGGCTCATGGCAGTCACGAGCACGAGCTTTCCATCGGGCCTGCCGGGAAAGCCCTTCGAATCGACGAGCGATTGGTCGACCTTTGCCATGAAACGGCCCATTGGCATGAGGCTGTCTTCAGGGATCCCGGCTGAGGCGGCAACTTCCTGTATGGGCCTCAGCCACATCTGCGATTTTCCTTCATCTTTCATATCTTCAGGGTTAGCACACAGAGGCACGAGAGTCAAGGAAGAGGACGCGAAATCCGCGGCATTGAATGAAAAACCGGTAATTTGGAATAGACTCGCTCCGCTTAAAAAAGTTATAATCTTCTGATGGACACGGTAACAAGGGACAGGTCATATTTTTCTTCAGTTTGCGTTCAAACCTGCGGCGGCATATGCTGCGACCCCTGGTGGGGGATAATATCCTATCCTGTCGTGAAGCAGGGGGGGCTTTCCAGCCTGTCAAGCTTCAGGGCAGAAGTCCTGAAGGGCATAAGGGCAAGGGCGCAGAGGATAATCGAGGCATATATAACCTCTGAGCAGCCGCCAAGGGCCCTTTTCAAGTCGCCTGAGAAGTACAATGTGCTTGTCAGGGACATACGGGCGTCCGGGTCTACCATTACGATGAACCTTGTGGCAATGTTCGCGTTCAGGTGCGCCTTTGTCTCCGCGGACCGTTCGTGCGGTATCCACCCGGCTATTACAGGGCGCGAGATAAGGCCGCCGCACTGCGGCTTTCTGGGCACGCCTGAGGCCGGGCCCGGAGAAAAGGGTTATTGCAGGATAATCCACGCGGCCCTCACTGGTGAAGATGCCGGGATAGAAAAGGCCCTTGAAATAGAAAAACAGACCGCCGCCAAAAACCTGGGCGAAGGAGTGGGCACGGCGGAAGAGGCGGCCGACAGGGTCGTGCAGGGAGTCAAGACATGGTGCGAAAGTTACGCCCCCGCGCTCCTGCCACGTGAGAGGCCCGGCGCGCCAATCGGCAGGAACGACCCTTGCTGGTGCGGGAGCGGTGAGAAGTTTAAAAAGTGCCACGGAAAGTAAGGGGTTATTCTGTTAAATGAAAAAGGCCCGGCTTGAAAGCCGGGCCTTTTTTTATTCTCTTTAAAAATTGTCAGCGCGCCTCAAGGCTTGCTACCTTGTCGCTGTCCGCCTTTACGTAATCGACCCATTCAAGGCCTCTTTTGGGGTGGAAGTAGAACCTGTTCGCCCCATCCGGGCTGTACTGGTAGTCTTTTTCCACGATGAACCTGTTCTCTCCCTCGCAGGCGAAAAACCAGGGGTCTTTTCCTTCTCCCGACGCGAGCAGATGGCTGAATGCCTCTTCAGCGCTCACTTCCGTGTATCTGGCGACCTTGCCGAACCGCTTTGAGACGATAACCGACGCGGTGCCGTTCTCTTTTTTGCAGAGGGCGTACATATACTGGTAGATATCAATTGAAGCGTAGTCGCCCTCTATCTTGCCGCTTGGCGGAGCCGAAACCTCTTCAAGCGACGGGATATAAGGGTTTTTGTACGCAAGCTCCTGGGCGGCCTCTGTCTTTATGATGACGGATTGGCCTTCCGAGCCGGTTGAATCTATCTCTGAGGCCTCGAAAACACCTTCACACCTGAAAGAGTTGTCGTCAGATATGAGATATGGCGCTCAGGGTCGAGCTTATATCATCCAGGGATTCGGCTTTTATAAGGGTAGTGTGGTCGTCAACTGAGTAAAGAGCGGCAACTGTCCCGCTCTCCAGGAGCTTTTGCCTGAGTGTCAAATCTTCTGACCAGGCCTGGCCTGACAGGGACAGAACAGCAACAGCCGGGAGCATCAATTTTTCAAGTATCCGCATTGTTTACCTCCTTAACTCTGATATATCGGCGGACCTGAGAAGGACTTTAGGCCGAAAAAGAAAAAAACACTGTCAGATTTATAACAGAAACAAGGCCCCGTAAAAGTGACCGCTGTCACATTATGTTGCAATCAGTTGTAATATTAATCGGATTAAGAAAGGATTAGAAATGTTTTGTTTGGAAAAAGTGTTTGTAAGTCGGTAAGTTAGAGTTGCCGAGCAGGGGCCGGCTCAGCTGTTTTTAATATCAATCTTCTTTGAAAGGTCCTTGAAAATCCCGTGTATGACGAGCCTGTTCTCAACGGTTGCAAGCGTCGTTCCTATCCTGACAGGTATTTTCCTTCCGTCAGCGTGGCGCACGTACTGTATGCCGCCGTCAAATGGGACTCCAATGCGCACCCGCTCCCGGAACATGGCCTTATAGTGCTCGGCATCCTCCTCGGAGTGGAGCTGTGACTGATGAAGCCCTATAAGTTCTTCCAGCGGCCTTCCGACCAGCTCGGAGGCTTTGCTGTTGGCGTGGATTATGATGCCGGTCGAGGCGTCAGCGACGAATATCGCGTCATTTACAGCTTCAAGCATGCTTCTGTACTTCTTTTCCGCTTCGATCAACGCTTTCTCGGCCTCCTCCCGCTCCAGCATCTCGCTCAGCAGGAGTTCGTTAGTTCTGATAAGCTCTGCCGTGCGCTCCTGAACAAGTTCCTCGAGCCTGGACTGTATAAGCTTACTTTCTTTGTGCCCGCGTGAGAGAACGGCCTGTCCGGCCCCGAAAAAACCCATGACCTTACCCGATTCGAGGAAAGGTTTCATCCGGAAGGCAAAAGAGGCACCTCCCAGAGGCAGTTTAATTTCGACCAATTCCCCTTGAAGCGCCTTTTCAACGGCCATCAGGGCTTTTTGTCTGTATTTTTCCGGAAAAAGCATCGCGAACGGCTCGCCGGGGCCGGTTGCGCCTTCAGCCAGGAGTTTCTGGAAAGGCTCGTTCATGTACATAATTTTGCCGTCGCGGCCGCAAAAGTAAGCAAGGTCGCGCACCTCTGAGAGCAGCAGGTTAAGCAAGGTAGCCCTTTTTTCCAAAAATTCCCCCTCCTTGCTGATGTCATTGTCATGTTTGTTCATGGCTCAAGTCCCTCGTTCCTTTGTAATTTTAAGTAAATCAATGTCTCAAGTAAAGCTTCAAGAAGTACAGGCTGGCATATCTTTTTATATATTTTTTTAAATTACAAGTTTGTTTTATTTTAAAAACAAATAATAGAAAGCCTCATGGCTCCGCGCTCAACAGCAGGTTACTTGACACCAATGTACCCGTTATAGTAGTCTTTTTCTCAAGGAGCATTTCCCTGATGAAACGCTGCATATTGTTATGTTTTATTTTCCTGGCCTCGGCAGGGCCGGTATTAAGCGAAAATGTAAACCCGTTGTCCCTCGGGATATCCGACTACAGGGACGAAAGCTACGAAGAGGCTATTGATTCTCTGAGAGAGGCACGCGCCACGCAGCCGGCCTCCTTCGAGGCAGCCCTGTATCTTGGCCTTTCCTATAAGGCCATACAGGAATTCGCGGAAGCCAGGACGCACCTGTCGGACGCGGCAAGGCTCCGGCCCGGAAGCTCGGAAGCGCGCCTGTCCCTGGCTGAGACGCTCTACCATCTTGGCGAGTACGAGGCGGCCTCCCGGGAAATAGAAATCGTGAAGTCCAAAGGGTTTCGTCCGGGTGACGCGCTTTTCCTCAACGGGCTCGTTCTCATGAAAACAGGCAGGACCGACGAGGCCGTGACTTCATTCAAGGCGGCCAAGGCCGCTGACAGCTCCCTTTCACAGGCGGCTGACTACCAGACGGGGCTCGCTTACATGAGCACCAGCCGTTATGACGATGCCCTTGAGTCATTGAAAGAGGCCGTTGTAAAAGACCCGGCAACCGACCTGGCCCAGTATGCCCGCGAGTACGCCCGCTCGATAGAGAAGAAAAAGGAGAGGGAGCGGCCATTGAAGCTCTCGGCCGGTTTCAGGCTCGAGTACGACGACAACGTGATATTGAAGCCCGCCGACGCAGCCGCGGCAAACGGCATAACGGGTGAAGATGATTTTCGAGAAGTGCTGACCTTCAGGGCCGACCATACAAAAAAGACAAAAGGGCCATGGTCATTAAAGACGAGCTATTCATTTTATGCCTCGAACCAGCACCAGCTGGAGTCTCACGAGGTAATAAGCAACAGCCTCGGGATAACCCCTTCCTATAATTACGCCAACGGCAGCGCGGCGCTTGCCGTGACCTATAACAATTCGATAGTCGAAAGCGCCCTGTACCTTGATTCGTTGACAATTCAGCCTTCGTGGAGCCGTATGCTTGGTCCCTCGAACATGCTGACCGTCTCGGCCAGGCTCCAGAGGCGCGAGTTCCACCAGGAGCCGTTTTCACCGGCCGAGGACAGAGACTCAGTAGATTACGGGGTAAGCGCGGCTTATTACGGGTTTTTCAGCAACGGCGGCTTCCTGAGCTTCAGGTACGAACTGAACAGGGAGGACACGGACGGTACAAACTGGGAGTATCTTGGCAACAGGGCGTCCCTGAACCTCCTGTACCCTGTCGGGGAAAAGTTCAAATTCCAGGCCTTTGTTGAGGGGCTGATCCAGAACTTCTCGAACGAGAATACTTTTTTTTCGGTTAAAAGGGAGGACAAGGTCTTCACCGGCTCTGTTCTCGCATCCTATGCCATGACCGGCAGCGCGGATTTGCTGGTACAATATACTCATGTGCGGGATGACTCGAATATCGCCATATACGATTATGAGAGGGACATCTTTTCAGCGGGCATTGATTACAGGTTTTAACATGGTAAGCGGGTGATAATATGAATACTTTCGCGGCAAAAGCGGCATTGGCGCTGTTCATTGTCCTTATGTCATTAAGCCCGGCGCTGGCCGGTGTAGTCGGCAAGTTCACGGCTATTGACGGCAGGGTGGACGTCTTGAGGCCGGGAGAGAAGAGGGCAGCCCCGGTGGCCCTGGGAGCAACCGTATCCGAAGGGGACATAGTAAGGACCAAAACGGATTCGTTCGCTGAGATAACTTTCTCTGATGATACTGTATTGAAGCTCACCCAGTCTACGAGGGTGGAGATAAAGGAATACCTGCTTTCAGGTAACAAGAGGCAGAACGGGGCCTTGAAGCTCCTTCGCGGCAAGGTAAGGGCAACGGTCTCCAAAGGGCTCGGAAGGGTCATTCCGATAATCTACTCGGGGCCGTCGACCTTCAGGATAGAGACGCCAACGGCGGTAGCCGGGGTCAAGGGCACGGATTTTTTTGTATTCTACAACATGGGCGCGACGGGGGTGTTCGTGCTTGAAGGCGCGGTTGACACCATGGGCCTCGATGAGACCCATAATGTGGTCCGTGTAAGGGGCGGCGAGTACACCATTGTGGAGCAAAACAGGCCAGCGGCCGCGGCTGCGGCCTCACGCGGCTTCGTAATTTCGAAACACATGAAAGACGCCGAACCCCGCCACAGGGACAGGCATGGCGACAAGGATAGGGAACGCTCCGGGGATATACATAAGGAACGCGTGGACCGCGTGAGCGCGGCAGTAGAAAGCCGCCGCGACGGCCGGGAGCACGCTGACAGGGACGGACGCGAAGGCCGGGAATTCAGGGATTACGACCGGGACGACAGGGATTTCGTGAGAGTCAGCGACCGCGATGACAGAGATTTTTCTGACTACGGCAGGGACATGGACGATGACCGTTATTACGCTGAAAGATACGAAGACGGCCATCACGAATACGACCACGACTATGACAGGCCCATATCAGAGATAAATACATCCCTTCTTGGCAGCTTCGATGGCGTGTTGGCGACCGCCACCGGCGGCACCCTGAATATCAACGCTGACATCGAAGGGAGATTTAAAGACGACCATACATGGTGGGGCGAATTGGATAACGGCAGCTTCAGTGGCGGCGGCTCAAGCACTTCCTTTGGCGGCACTATGAGCGGTACTGTTCAGAACGGGACTTTTACCGGGACCTTGAGCAACGCCTCCTGGGACTCGGGCGGCAGCTGGTCAGCCGAAGTGACTGGCACGCTGCCGGGCGGGACTTTCACGGGCACCTTGAGCGGCGTGCATGACAGGGCTTCAAGCGGTGATATAAGCGGCACCGGGCATGGAACCTGGACGAGCAACTGAAAAGACGCTCAAAAAGCCCCATCTGCTTGTTGTTCATCAAGGCTCGTAAATGCGGCGTACAGGCAAAGCACGCTTCATTCCTCGTTTTACGACTGCTCGCATAAAGAAGGCCCGCCTTGCAGGCGGGCCTTTCCATATTTCGGCTCTGTTTTGAAAACCCTCAGGTCAGCTTGAAGAACGCGAGGAGAAGGGCGGCGATGGCCACTCCGGCTACGAGGTAAATGGCCGCCACGAGTTTTTTTAATGTCTTGTCAACCCCGGCGAGAGCGGCTTCGAGCTTTTCTATCCTCAACTCGAACTCGACCATATGGGCTTTGACCTTTTCGTCCGGGACGTCTTCATAGCCTTTTCTCAGTGACGCCAGAAAAGCGCGGGAGGCCCTGATTACCGGCCCTGACGAGATTATGAGCCCCGCCAGTTTCGGGAACAGCTTTGATATGACCCATAGCCTTGCTACCATCCGCCCTCCTTTGCCTGCATGAAGTTACTTTTCACTTCAGGCCGGAATCCTGGGGAGCCTTGAGAGGGCTTCCTTTATCTTCTCTTCAGGGTACTCCGCGTCCTTGAGCTTTCCGCCGAGATAGTCGGCGTAGGCCTGCATGTCGAAGTTGCCATGGCCGCTCAGGCTGAAAAGGATGACTTTCTCCTTGCCCTCTTCTTTTGCCTTCAGGGCTTCGTCTATGGCCGACTTTATCGCGTGCGCGCTCTCGGGCGCCGGGATTATGGCCTCAGTCCTCGCGAACTGAAGGGCCGCTTCGAAAACTTCAGTCTGCTGGTACGCTGATGCCTCTATGAGCCCGTCGTGGTGGAGCTGGCTTACGAGCGGGGACTCTCCATGGTACCGGAGGCCTCCGGCGTGTATCCCAGGAGGGACGAAATCATGGCCGAGGGTGTACATCATCATCAGGGGAGTGTAGCCTGCGAGGTCTCCGAAGTCGTAACGGAACTCGCCTTTTGTAAGCGTCGGGCAGGAGGACGGCTCGACAGCCACGACCCTCAGCTCCCTGCCGTTTATCTTGTCGAGAAGGAACGGGAAGGACAGGCCAGCGAGGTTCGACCCCCCTCCGCTGCAGCCTATGATTATGTCCGGGTAATCGCCAGCGAGCTCCATCTGCTTTTTGCATTCCTGGCCTATGATGGTCTGGTGGAGGCAGACGTGGTTCAAGACAGAGCCGAGCGCGTAATTCGTGTCAGGCCTGCTTGCCGCCTCCTCGACCGCCTCTGATATGGCTATGCCGAGGCTCCCCGGGCTGTCCGGGTCAGCCGCGAGCACCTTGCGGCCTGATTCGGTCAGGTTAGTGGGGCTCGCGTGGACTTTCGCGCCCCAGGTCTCCATGGCAATCCTGCGATAGGGCTTCTGGTGATAGCTCACCTTTACCATGTATACGTTTATCTCGATGCCGAAAAAATTCCCCGCAAGAGCGAGAGCGGAACCCCACTGGCCCGCTCCTGTCTCGGTAGCTATCCTCTTTATTCCTGCCTTGCTGTTGTAATAGGCCTGAGGCACGGAGGTGTTTGGTTTGTGGCTTCCTGCCGGGCTTACGCCCTCGTACTTGTAGTATATTCTCGCGGGCGTCTTCAACGCCGCTTCCAGACGGTGGGCCCTGTACAGGGGGCTCGGCCTCCAGAGTTTATATATGTTGTTTACTTCGTCGGGTATATCGATCCATCTCCGGGCCGTGACCTCCTGCTCGATGAGGGACATCGGGAATATGGGCTTGAGGTCGTTGGGACCGCACGGCTTGAGCGTGCCGGGGTGAAGAGGCGGGGCCGGCAGTTTCGGCATGTCGGCCATGATGTTGTACCACTGGCGTGGCATCTCTTTTTCCTGAAGGACGATCTTTGTCTGACTCATCAATTCCCTCCGTCTGTTGAGATTAACGGATTTTATCACACGGAGGAAGGGAGGGAAAGAACAAGAGGAAGGCGCATTTGCGGGTGGATCGTAAACTCATTTTGAATTCCCACTTTTCTAAAGGGGGAGTGAGGGGGATTATTAATTTTTCTTGCCAGAATACCTTGTAACGCGGCTGTCGCCGCTCTTTGTAACAGGGCTCCGCACGCTTTCTGCCTCCCCCATCCGCGCCTCTCGCCCCTGAGGTCGCTTCGCTCCCGCAGCCTCGGCGAGATTCGCCCTTCCTCCCTTAGGCTCGCTCCGCCCTGTTACGTGTATGTGTTAAAGACAGTACATAAAAACAAATCCAACAGACATGGTCACGGCTGCTTCTCTATTTTCTTCCCCCATGCCCTTGCAACCCACCTGTTTTTCTGCTAAGTTCTCAAGCATGGGTTTAACTGTCGTTATCGCGGCCTCCGAGGCCACGCCGTTCGCGAAGACCGGAGGGCTTGCTGACGTAGCAGGCTCGCTGCCTGTGGCCTTGAAGCACCTCGGGTGCAGGGTCATCGTGTTCGTACCCTATTACAGGGAAGTGGCCCAGAAGGGCTTTGAGATCGAGGAGTTCCTGAAGAGGGACGAGTACTTTGACAGGGGCTATCTTTACGGCACGCCTGAGGGCGATTACTTCGATAACCTCGAAAGGTTCACCTTTTTCTCAAGGGCGGTCCTGGAGGTCATAAAGGCAAGGGACCTCACCCCTGACATCATCCACTGTAACGACTGGCAGACCGGCCTGATACCCGCTTACCTCAAGGACATCTACAGGGACGAGAGCGTGTTCGCAAAGACCGCTTCTGTCCTGACCGTGCATAACATCGCCTATCAGGGACAGTTTCCCGCGAGCTTCTACGATGTAACCGGCCTGGGAGCCCATCTGTTCAACCCCGAGGGGCTCGAGTTCTGGGGCAACCTCAACCTTTTGAAGTCAGGAATAGTCTTCGCTGACGCCATAACCACCGTGAGCCGCGGCTACAGCCGGGAGATACAGACCCCTGAGTACGGCTACGGCCTCGAAGGCGTGCTGGCAAAGAGGAAGGCCGACCTGTTCGGCATATTGAACGGG
>JACPGA010000053.1 GCA_016182705.1 Deltaproteobacteria bacterium | reverse complement strand
TATATCACGCAAGGAAAGGAAATATCATCAAAAAATACATGATTGGGCTTGCAAAAAGCCCGCCCGGGTGGATATAATACTTGAACAATCCTCAAAGGAGAACCCTAAATGGCAGGAGTTAACAAGGTCATCCTCGTAGGCAACCTCGGAGCTGACCCGGAAATAAGATATACGCCGGGCGGCATGGCTGTAGTCACTTTCAAGCTCGCCACGAGCGAAACATGGGTCAAAGATGGCAAGAAGGAGACCAAGACCGAGTGGCATAAGGTAGTGGCCTTCAACAAGCTCGCCGAGATATGCGGCCAGTACCTGTCAAAGGGAAAGCAGGTCTACATAGAAGGCAAGATACAGACCAGAAGCTGGGACGACAAGGACGGCAACAAGAAATACACGACCGAGATAGTCGCCAACAGCATGCAGATGCTCGGTTCTAAAGGCGAAGGCGGCGCGCACACGGCTTCCGACGTTTCCGTCGATGACATCCCGGCAAGTGACATAGACGACGTACCGTTCTGATAGCGGCCGCAACGCCGCTGTCAAACGCGCTCTCCATTCCCGCTTTGGGGCTCCACATCTGAGTTTTTTTTATTGAACCAATCCCCTGAATAAAGCCAGCCCCGAAATCCACTTAAGGCGCGCGCGTTTATTTTCTGACAGGTGATTTGTAAAATGAAAAAAACCGGAACAAAGCTGAGCCGCGCTCCCGGAGGGCTTCTCTCGACCCTTCGGGCGCGCCTTATGGCCCTTGTGCTCCTCGCTTCCCTGCCAGCCCTCACCCTTATTGTCTACACCAACATCGAACAGAGAAGGCATGACAATGACGAAGCCGTAGCAGAAGCTCTCTCTTCAGTCCGGCACGTCGCAGATCACCAGATGGACCTCGTGCAGGAGACCAATACGCTCCTTTCCGTACTCGAGCACACCATGGACCTCGATGACGGCCCCGCCATGTCGGCTGTATTTGCGGAGCTTGTCAATGAACACGCCCTCTATTCCAATATAGCCTTCATAAGCCCGGACGGATTTCTTGTCGCGAGCGCGCTTCCGTTCAAAGCGCCTCTGTATCTCGGCGATAGATTATATTTCAAACGGGCAATCGAGAGCCTTAAATTCTCCGCAGGTGATTACCAGGTCGGGAGGGTGACAAATATAGCAAGCATCAACTTCGGCTATCCTGTCATAAAAAAGGGCGCGCTCAAGGGCGTGCTCGTAGCGGCCCTGCCCATAACCGCGCTCGAAAAAAGACTCTCCGCGCTGCCTCTCCAACAGGGACAGACTGTCATATTATCCGACAGCGCCGGGGCTCTGCTTGCCAGGCACCCTTCTGAGAAGAAGTGGCTCGGGAAAAACCTGCATGGAACCGAACATGAATCCATATTGCGGCAAAACATGGATGAAGGCTACTCGCGCCACAAGGGGCTCGACGGCGTAACACGCATACACGCTTATACAAAGCTCAAGCTTTCCGAAAACGGCAGTATCTACGTGATATCCGGCATTCCGTACTCGGTAGTATACGCAAAAGCAGACCACGCTCTCCTGAGAAACGTCCTCACTTCAAGCGCCATCACCGTACTCGTGCTGCTGCTTGCCTGGTTTGCCTCAGACAAGCTCGTACTCAAGGGCGTAAGGAAGCTGGTTTCCGTGACCACGGAGCTTGGCGCTGGAAAAAGAAAAACCAGAGCCGCCATTGATAGCGGCTGCGAAGAACTGAACTATCTCGCGACGAGCCTGAACGAGATGGCTGACGCGCTGGAGGCGCGCGAAGAGGAATCAGAACGCCACCTGACGAGAATAGCCCGCCTTAACAGGATATACGCGGTCCTGAGCGGGATAAACAGCACAATAATAAGGAATATCGACAGGGACGAGCTTCTGAAAGAGGCCTGCCGCATAGCGGTTGAACACGGCCATTTCGTGCTGGCGTGGATAGCCCTTTCAGATGACTCAGGGCAACTCTACCCCGCGGCCTGGGCAGGCAGCGATAAGGAGTACGTTGACAAGCTGATGGAATACATGAGCCCGGATGCCGGGACAAAACCACTGGCACTGAGGGCCTTCCTTGATAACAAAGAAATGATATCCGGAGATTTTGAGAAGGATGTCAAGCTCGCGCCATGGAAAGAGCTCGCCGCAAAATACGGCTACAGATCGGTTGCCGCTTTCCCTCTGAGGGTGGAAGACAGGCCCATAGGAGCCCTCTCGTTTTACTCTGTTGAAGTTTCTTTTTTTGATGACGAAGAAGAATTAGCGCTTCTTTTAGAGCTTGCCTCCGACACATCCCTGGGGCTCGAAAAAATCGAAAAAGAGAAGCGTATCGAATACCTCTCCAGGTATGACATCCTGACAGGGCTCGCCAACAGATGGGTCTTCGAAGACCACCTGAGCCAGGGTTTGACGCGAGCCAAGTATAACCAGAGGGTCATAGCCGTCGCCATGCTTGACATAGAAAACTTCAGCCGGATAAATGACACGCTCGGCCACAAAGCCGGAGATGATGTCTTGAAGACATTGGCCGTATATATTACAGGCTCGATAAGGGAAGGCGATACGGCCGCGCGGCTCGGGAACGATAACTTCGGCATAATCCTTCAGGACCTGGCCGACAGGAAGGACGCGGTCATGGTCGCGGAGAAGATAACAGGCGGCCTGCCTGCCTCGGTAATGGCCGGCGGCGAAGAAATTTTCATAAAGGTCTACGCGGGCATTGCCATATATCCTGACGACGGGGCCTCCGCGCATGAACTGATCAAGAACACGGAACTTGCGATGCACGCAGCCGACACCTCGGGCGCGGGCGCGGGGTCCGCCCGGTACTATTCCCACGAAATAAATTTGAAAGCACAGGAGAGGAGGGCCATTGAAAACGAGCTCAGGCACGCCCTCGAAAGAAAAGAATTCGAGCTCGCGTACCAGCCCATAGTCAATGTCGAGGACCGCAGGATCACAGGCGTCGAGGCCCTTCTCCGGTGGAAAAATGAAAAACTCGGCCCCGTGTCCCCCGACAGGTTCATCCCGGTTGCAGAGGAGACAGGCCTCATAATACCAATAGGCGAGTGGGTATTGAAAACAGCCGTGGCGCAGGCCATCGAATGGGAAAGGCGCGGCATACGCGACATGAAGATCGGGGTGAACGTCTCTGTCGGACAGATCAGGCAGGCGGATTTCTGCGAGAACCTGGAACGCATACTGGGCTATGATTTCGGCTCGCGCGCCGTAAGGCTTGCCATAGAGGTTACGGAAAGCGAGCTCATGAAAAACATGGAGATTTTCATAAACGCCTTGAACAAGATGCGCAGCCTCGGGCTAACCACTTATATAGACGACTTCGGCACGGGCTACTCTTCCCTGAGCTATCTGAAGGAGCTGCCCATAGACACATTGAAAATAGACCGCTCGTTCATCAGGGACCTGGCTACCGACTCGAGCAGCCATTCAATGGCAATGGGCATAATAGCCATAGCCAACAGCCTGGGGCTCGACGTGGTGGCCGAAGGCGTGGAAAACGAAGAGCAGCTCGCCATACTGAGCGACCTGGGCTGCGGGTCTGCCCAGGGCTTTCTTTTCAGCAGGCCGGTCCCGGCAAAATCCATAGAAGCTCTTCTCATGGACAGACACTGAAAGCTGACAGCTTATTCAATTTGACGAAGGCTCTTTTAAATTGTATATTCTCATCCATGGTCACAAAACCTGAAGTCATAGCTCCGGCAGGCAACCTTGCCTCCCTCAGGGCGGCCGTTGACAGCGGCGCGGACGCGGTATACCTCGGTTTCAGCGATTCCACGAACGCCCGGAACTTCGAGGGGCTCAACTTCACGCCCGAAGAGCTCGAGGACGGCATAAAGTACGTCCGCTCAAAGGGGCGCAAGTTCTTCGTCGCCATCAACACCTTCCCGCAGGCAGACGCCGTCCCTAAGTGGTACAAGGCCGTGGACCTGGCGATGGAGCTAAATGCCGACGCCGTCATAATAGCCAATATCGGGGTGCTGAGTTACGCGCGTAAAAGATACCCTGACGCGAACCTCCACCTTTCGACACAGGCATTTCGGGATAAAAAGGGTCGTTCTGCCGAGGGTGTTGACGGTCGAGGAGATAAAACACTTGAGGGAACGCACAGACGTCGAGATAGAGGTGTTCGCTCTCGGCGGCCTGTGCATAAACATCGAGGGCAGGTGCTACCTTTCGTCTTACGTGACGGGCGCGTCCACCAACACGGAAGGCGCTTGCTCGCCGTCGAGGTTCGTCAGGTTCATATCAGAACCGGCTGGCGGGATGTCAATTACGCTCAACAATATGACTTTGAACAAGCTCGGGAAAAATGAATCATCGCCCTATCCGACCTGCTGCAAGGGCCGCTACACAAGGCCGGACGGCAGTTACGCCTATGTCTTCGAAGACCCTGAATCCCTGAACGTACTCCAGATACTTCCCGGCCTTATGGACGCGGGGGTCGCCGCCTTGAAGATCGAAGGCCGCCAGAGGACAAAGACCTATGTAGCCGCAATGACCGGCGTCCTCCGTGACGCTGTGGATTCGTGCTTCAGAGACATGAAAGGCTATCGTGTGCGCCCGGAATGGAGCGCGAAGACGGTTGCCACCTTCGAAGGGACAAGCGAAACGCTCGGCTCGTACCTCGTAAAATAAGCCTTCCTGTTTATTTCCCCTCGCTCCTTGCGAAAACCGGCCTCCTCAGGCGAAGCATGCTCCAGAGTAGCTCATGGGTCCTTATGTGCTCGACCTCCCTTACCTCTTTCAATTTGAAAGGCAGGAAATACGCCATCGCCAGCCTCAGTATCGCGGATATAAGGATGAGGTTCATGGCCTTGAACTCAAGAAAGCCCGTGGGCAGGACCATCGCCAGCCAGCCGCCGGCAAGCGCCCCGAGGCTCATTGAAATGCCGCCGAAGAAGTTGAAGTATGCTATGCACCTGGTCCTCTTGCCCGGGCTCGACGCGTCGTAAATGAAATTCGAGGCTGAAAGGTTGAAACCCGCCCAGGCAAAACCCGAGAAGGCCTGCACGAAAAACAGGTATACAGGATTCTGATTTACCAGCCAGAACATCGGGATGAGAGCTACCAGCATCGAGGTGGAGCGCACTACTTTGAGGTTTCCTACCCTGTCCGCGTGCTGGCCCCAGCGCCTTATGCTTACTATGGCCGCAAGTGAAGCTGCCAGCGTGACCATGGTAAACGACATGTAGCCGAAACCCAGGTTCTTGAGCATCAATACCGCGAAAAAGGGAGAGGCGATGTATACCGTGAACTTCAGGAGCGAGACGAAGATGACGAACCTTAAAAAGTTGCTCGTCCGGTAACGCGAGATGAAATCCCGAAGAGAGAAGTAATCCTCCGCCTTCCTTGCCATGTCGGGCTCGTGCATCTTGTTCATGTAATGCCAGGAGATGAGCCTGAAGCCAAAAGCGAGGACGAAGATTATGGCAAATCCCAGAAGGGCGTTTGTCTTCTCAGCCTTGTGCAGGATGAACCCGGCCGAAAAGGTCGCCAGCACAGTAGTTACCCCGAGAGTCTTGCTTCTCCAACCGAAATACTCCCCCCTCTTGTCATCGTTCACCAGGTCGGCCATGAGGCTTCCCCAGGCAGGCATTATGACCGCGCCGGAAGCCGTAAAAAGGGTGACGATCGCGAT
>JACPGA010000052.1:15213-16972 GCA_016182705.1 Deltaproteobacteria bacterium | reverse complement strand
TCTAAAATCTCCGAAGCTGCCAAAGGCGTTCAAAAGCTGCTTTCCACATTCAACGAAGGAAGAGCACTGAGAGAAGGACTGAAAGTCCTTATTCTTTGACGGCCGAACGCCGGAAAGTCGAGCCTCATGAATGTTCTCCTTCAGGAAGAGCGAGCGATAGTCACGCCCATGCCCGGGACAACGAGAGATGTAATTGAAGAGACGCTCGAGATAAGAGGCATGCCCGTGCGCCTCATGGACACGGCGGGCCTTCGAGAAACCACGGACGAGGTCGAGACAATCGGCGTGCGACTGGCCAGAGGCAAAATCGAAGAGGCGGGTCTCATAATCTATGTCGCAGACCTCACGGCAGACCTCAGAGCGGATGTCGATATACTCTCGGAGCTTCCTTTTGACAGGACCATAATCGCCGCGAACAAAATCGACATAGGCTCAGCGAGGATACAGGAGGCAAAGGCCAAATTCGAAGGCTTTGATGTCGTACCCATCTCTGCCTTCACTGAGCAAGGCATCGAACCTTTGAAAGACCTTTTATTCGAAAAAGCAGCCGGCGGAAAAGCGGCCATGGAGACGCCTGTCGGCGAGCTTGTCGCGTCCGTCAGGCACAGGGACTGCCTTGTAAAATGCCTTGAAGGACTGGAACAGGCTGAGGCCGCGCTGATCGAAGGCCTGCCAAGAGAACTTGTCGCAGCCGACATCCGCGCTTCAATAGACGCGCTCGGAGAGATAACCGGCGAGACGACAAGCGAAGACATACTCGATGTAATTTTCAGTTCGTTCTGTATCGGCAAGTAAAAAGGCCTTTTGCCGCTCTTTTAAAACCAGCCCGGGAAATGCTAAAATGGCTTTGCTTTACTCTCATTTGGAGGATGCGCATATGAAAAAAATAACTGCCTTCATTTTACTCGCGCTCGTCTCAATTGCCGCTCCCGCTTTCAGCGCGCAAGCCGCGCCCGTGAAACAGGCTCCAGCTCAAGCGCTCCAGAGCCTGAAGCACTCTGACGTATGCATGGTCCAGAACAGGCACGGCATCATGAAGATGATACCCGTGGAAATAGACGGGAAGATGTATTACGGCTGCTGCGCCGGATGCGTGGGTAAATTGAAATTCAGCCCGGCGGTGCGCTTTTCAAAAGACCCTGTCACCGGAAAGGAAGTCGACAAGGCATCCGCCTTCATAATCGGGAACAGGGACGGCACTGTTACTTACTTCGAATCAAAAGAGACAGCCGAGCAATTTTCAGCTTAGAAAAAATCCCTGTAACAACGGCAAAGCCACTCCCTTTAACGGGGAGGGGCTTTTTTTATTCCTTTTTTAATCGTTTAAAAACCTCCGGAAGTTTGACACCCCCCTTTCCTCTGATATATTCAGAATAGGTAAAAAAATCGGGGGTAATATTTTATGCCCAGCAGAACGCTTGTCACCGGGGCAACCGGCACCGTGGGTTCTTTTATAGTAAGGGAGCTGTCTAAAAGGGGCGAGCCTGCTCGGGCGGCTGTCCATACGGAATCAAGGGCAGGCAGGGTAGCCGAAGCCAATATAGAGGTCTTTCAAATGGACTTCGCTGACAAGGCCTCAATAGACGCAGCCCTGAAAGGCATCGAGAAGGTCTATCTGCTCACGCCGTTCAGCCCGGGCCAGGTCGAGATGGCGGGATTTTTCATTGACCGCGCGGCCCAGGCAGGCGTGAAACACATCGTCCGGCAATCGGTTGCCGGAGCCGAGACCGAGGCCATAACGCTGCTTCGCGGCCACAGG